>CAIXBE010000234.1 GCA_903917595.1 uncultured Rhodobacterales bacterium | reverse complement strand
GTGATCCGGCTGCGGACCTTCTCCAAAGGCTACGGGATGGCGGGGGCAAGGGTCGGCTATGCGATCACCAACCCGGACCTTGCACTGGCCTTCGACAAGGTGCGCGATCATTTCGGGATGTCGCGCATCAGTCTGGCGGGAGCGTTGGCGGCGTTGGCCGATCAGGACTGGCTGGCATCGGTGCAGACCCGGACCCATGAGGCGCGGGCGCAGCTGTCGGCCATCGCGCGGGACTGCGGGCTGGAACCGCTGCCTTCGGCAACCAATTTCGTGACCATCGATTGCGGCCGGGACGGTGCCCATGCCCGCCGTCTGCTGGAGGCATTGGGCCAGCGCGGGGTCTTTATCCGGATGCCGGGCGTGGCCCCCCTTGACCGCTGCATCCGGGTCAGTCTGGGGGATGCACCGACGCTGGACGTGTTTGCCGAAGTCCTGACCGAGGCGGTGGCAGAGGTCGGCTAGACCGGAGCGCGCTCGGCGGCCAAGCCCGCAACGGGGGGCACAACCGCGGGCCCCACAGCCGGGGCAGACCCGGTCACATGCATTTCGGCCGGGCCAAGGCGCGGAGCGGCGACGGCAGGCGGATCGCTGGACAACAAAAGCGCCGGACGGCTTGCCGGGGTGTCGTCTGCGTCCGCGATGACACGGCGGAAGACCAGAACGTTCTGGAACGTTGTCTTGGTGCCGGTCAGCCCGACGCGTTCGTCGCACGGCAGCGCATCGGCACGGATATAATCCCAACCTTCGGCACCAAGGTCGTTCATCAGATGTGTCAAGGCCAAGGCAAACCGCTCTTCCGTGGTGCGGACACCCCGGGCTTTCTCGCCCCGCTTTGGGGCGGGAATGACCTTGTATTCAAATCGTTGCATCAGGGCTTTTCCAGTTCGCATGCCGATGCATAGGCGATATCGCCCGCAAATTCAAACCGCCTGACGCCTTTGCAGCCGAGTTACGCCTGACTTGCAACAGTGGGAGAAATCTGCCCATCATCGGACCGGGCCAAAATCCTTCGAAGGATTTTGCAAATCTTTTCGAAAAGATTTGGTCCTGCCCAGCTGTCACAGCCCCAGTTTCGCCGCAACCAACGCATTTACCGTCGCCGGGTTGGCCTTGCCGCCAGTCGACTTGATCACCTGCCCCACGAACCAGCCCGCAAGTTTCGGGTTGGCCTTGGCCTTTTCCACCTGATCAGGGTTCTCTGCGATGATGGCATCCACCGCCGCCTCGATCGCATCGGTATCGGTGACCTGCTGCATGCCGCGTGCCGCCGCAATCGCTGCGGGGTCACCGCCTTCGGTGTAGACCAACTCGAACAGGTCCTTGGCCATCTTGCCACTGATCGTGCCAGCGGCAATAAGATCAATGATCCCGCCCAGTTGTGCTGCACTGACCGGGCTTTCGCCGATGTCGTGGCCTTCCTTTTTCAACCGCCCAAACAGCTCGTTGATCACCCAGTTGGCAACCGTCTTGCCATCGCGGCCCCGGGCAACCTCGTCAAAGTAGCGGCCCGAGTCCAGTTCAGCGGTCAAGACGTTGGCGTCGTAATCGGTCAGCCCGAAATCACCCATGAAACGCGCCTTCTTGGCGTCTGGCAGTTCTGGCATGGCTGCTGCAATACCATCGACAAAGGCCTGATCAATCTCCAGCGGCATCAGGTCTGGATCGGGGAAGTAGCGGTAATCGTGCGCTTCTTCCTTGGACCTCATCGAACGGGTCTCGCCCTTGTCGGGGTCGTAAAGCCGGGTTTCCTGATGCACCTTGCCGCCGTCTTCAAGAATGGCAATTTGACGGCGGGCCTCATAGTCGATGGCCTGGGTCATGAACCGCATCGAGTTCATGTTCTTGATCTCGCAGCGCGTGCCAAGGTGGCCGAAATCCTGCGTCGCCTGATATTTCTCATACTGGCCGGGCTTGCAGACAGATACGTTCACATCGGCGCGCAGGTTGCCATTCTGCATGTTGCCGTCGCAGGTGCCAAGGTAGCGCAGGATCTGGCGCAGCTTGGTGACATAGGCCGCTGCCTCCTCGGGTCCACGGATGTCGGGACGCGAGACGATCTCCATCAGCGCCACGCCGGTGCGGTTGAAATCAACGAAGGACAGGGTCGGGTCCATGTCGTGGATCGACTTGCCGGCGTCCTGTTCAAGGTGGATGCGTTCGATCCGGACCAGCCGCGCCACTCCGGGGCCCATTTCCACCAGCACCTCACCCTCGCCGACGATGGGGTGGTAAAGCTGGCTGATCTGATAGCCTTGCGGCAGATCGGGGTAGAAGTAGTTCTTGCGGTCAAAGGCCGAGATCAGGTTGATTTCCGCCTTCAGCCCCAACCCGGTGCGCACCGCCTGCTCAACGCAGAACGCGTTGAGCACCGGCAGCATGCCGGGCATCGCTGCATCAACGAAGGCGACGTTCGAATTGGGTTCAGACCCGAAAGCGGTCGAGGCCCCCGAAAACAGCTTGGCGTTGGACGCGACCTGCGCATGAATTTCCATGCCGATGACCAGTTCCCAATCGGACTTGGCCCCGGCGATCACCTTGGGGGCGGGTGCGGCATAGGTCAGGTCAAGCATGTGGCGTCCTCATCCGCAGCGTCATGCGGCTGGTTTAGGCCGCGCGCGCGCCTTGAGCAAGGGGTGGGCGTCAGGCGCGCGGCACCCGTGTGCCAAGGCCCTCGCCTTTGCGGGTGATGCGGGCACCGCGTTGCAGGGCGGGACCGAACACTTCGCCCAACGCAAGGGCCAGACTGTCGGCGCCGTGTTCCCAGCTCTCCAGATGGATCTCGTGCAGGCGGGTCCACAGAACATCGGACAAAGCGGCGCGGACCTTGGTCAACGGGTAGGCAGCGACAGGACCAGCAAGACGATAGTCGTGCAAAAGCTCGGTCAGGACATTGGCCGCAACATTGGCGCGGTGCTGGCAGCCGGTCGCGGTCTGGAAATCGCCCAGGCCCTGCACGAAAAGCGCGATGTCGATCGACGGCAGCGGCGCGCCAAGCCGCTCGATCGCGGTCAGATGGAAGATCGCATAGGCCGCCTTGCCGGTATTTGAACCGGTCAAGGAACAGGCCTTGCGCGCGGCCTTTTCAAAACCGGCGACAGACCCGAACGCATCGGGCAGCATGTTGACGGCATGGGTCGCATGGATGATCGCGTCTTCGGGGTCAAGATCGACCCAGTCTTCATACCAGTCGCGAAACAAGTCGCGGCCATCGTCAATCCAGCGCGCCAGATGATAGCGGGTTGCAGCCAGCAGGGGCGACATCTCTTCGATCGGGTCGAACTGGAACAAAAGGCTTTCGGCGGCACTGAAATGCGCAGCGGCCTCGTCCAACTGTTTTATCGGCGTATCGGCGCGGTCTGCATGGCCCTGCTTGGCGGCCCCGATGTCGATCAGCGCCTGCGCCAACAGATGGGCGGCGGCATAATCCTCGGGGTGCATGGCCTGCACGGCGTTGAAGCGGGCAAGTTCGGCCTCGGCCGCGGTGAAATTACCGGCGTCCAGTGCCGCGAACAGCCGCGCGCGGATGCCTTCACTTATCAAGGGCGCAACCCGGTAGCCGCCCGACGCCATGGTCCGGTCCTGATCGGCAAAACGCAAGACATCCAGAAGGTCGTCCCATTCCCCGGCGTCGGCCATCGCGGCATGATCGTCGCGGGTGCATTGCCATTCGGTCGCTTCCGGTCCGCGCGCAACGGCCGGCGCGTCCAGCCGCTCCAGCACCGATTCAGCGGTCATTCCGTCCAGCCCGTAGCCTTCAGCTGCACCCTGCGCCCGCAGACGGGCGGCAGGTTCCTGCCGACCGCGGCCGGTGTGGGTTTTCACATGCAGAAGGGACGGGGTAATGAGCATCCAACGATCCAATCGGCGCGAAGAAACGCCGTTGTATCGAATGTTGCGGGGAATCAGGGCGGAATGATGGAAAAGACGTGGATTTCGAATGTCACGCGCGGGGGTATATCCGTGCTTTTCCCTGTGCTTTTCGTAGCTTCCCTTTCGGCATGCGTTGAGACCAAATCCGCCGAGACGATGTCCTTCGTCGAACCTCCGATGCAGTGGGACGACCATCCCGAGGGCGAAGAGTGGACCGATTCGACGCTTGTAGCCCTGTCAACCAAGGACGCGGTCCTGTCCGACCAGGTGCCCAGCGACATCGAAGCCTGGTGCCCCGGCTATGCCGAAGCCCCGGTCGAGGCCCGCCGCGCCTTCTGGGCCGGGCTGATGTCGTCGGTGGCCAAGTATGAAAGCACCTGGAACCCAAAGGCTTCGGGCGGTGGTGGGCGCTGGATCGGGCTGATGCAAATCTCGCCCCGGTCGGCAAGCTATTACGGCTGCGAAGCGACCTCGGCTTCAGCGCTGAAGGATGGCGGGGCCAATCTGGAATGTGCGGTCGAGATCATGTCTGAACAGGTTGCCAAAGATGGCATGGTTGCGGGCAACGGCAGCCTTGGCATTGGCCGCGACTGGGCACCTTTGCGCAACACAGAAAAGCGCGCCGACATGGCCGC
>CAIXBE010000233.1 GCA_903917595.1 uncultured Rhodobacterales bacterium | reverse complement strand
TGTTCGACCCGCGGGACCCCAAGACCTTCTACGTGTTCCCGCCCGCCAATTCATCGGCCTCGCTGCAGATCGTCTATTCGGCCTACCCGACCGACCTGTCGCTGCCAACTGCGAGCTCATTGCCGCTTGATACATCGGTGGATAACTCGAGCCCATCGGCAATTTTCGGGACCATCAGCGTGCCCGATATTTATGTCAACGCACTACAGGACTACATGCTGTACCGCGCTTTCGCCAAGGACAGCGAGTACGCAGGCAATTCAGCACGGGCGCAGAACCACTATGCCGCCTTTGCCAACGCACTGGGTATTGAAATCAAGGCAACGCTTTCTGTTGCCCCGACCAGTTCCAGTAACCCCAACGTGGGCGGCCAGCGCGCAGCCCAATAAGCACAGCCATTTTTTAGGAGCATCACACCATGCCAGCATCGACCTACCTGCGCGGAAAAATCACCGACCACGTTCTTCGCAACACTGCCTATACGTCACCGACCACGGTCTACGTGGCGCTGCACACTTCTGATCCTACGGTTGCCGGTACGCCTGGCACGGAAGTGTCTGCTGGCTGGTATGCCCGCCAGGTTGCCGCCTTTGCCGCGCAGAGTGTGGCCGGCCAGACCAGCAACAGCGGGACCATCACCTTTGACGGTGTGACCGGCTCTGCGGTGACGATCACGCACTTCTCGCTTTGGGATGCCGCCACTCTGGGCAACATGCTGGAGTTCGCGCCCCTGTCGGCCAGCAAGACGTTCTCGATCACGGACGTTCCCAGCTGGTTGCCCGGGCAGCTGGCATCGACCATGACCTAAACCGGGGTAGTGGATGAACGGCTACCCGCTCAATGGGGCAGCGCTTAACGGAAGTTCGAGCCTTGCCTCATACGTCTACCTGCCCGCGTCTACGACCGGGTTTGAAATAGCGCCGTCAGAGCGACGAGCCGTAGGGATGTTGGGCCAGACCGGAATGGGTCTGGACGCCACGGGCGACCTCTCCAAGGTTGCCAATCTGGGAACTGCCAATACTGGCATGAGCCTGGACATGGCCGGCGTGCTCGATGGATTCACTGCGGTGGATCTTGGCAGCGCCGACACCGGCATGGGGCTGGATGCTACCGGAACCTTGTTCCGGGTGTTGCTGATGGAAGATTCCATTGCGACATTCGGCCTGGACGCAACTGGCATCATCGCCATGCGTGGCGGCCTGTCGGGCTCGCTTGAAGGAGGCCTCGAGATCGCCGGCCTTCTAACCGCACGCCTGCACTTTGGTGATAGCCCAATCGATTCCTCGCTGGACGCCAGCGGATCCCTGTCGCGCACACAATTCATCGCGGGCGAGTGCACTGTCGATCTGACACCGACCGGTGAGCTCACGCAAGGCCTGCGCAATTACTTTGATGACGTGGAAGCCGGATTCGGCCTGGATGCCACGGGAACCATGCGCCTGACGGGCGGCCCGAGCGGCAATGCTGATTCGGCTATGACCTTGAGCGGTGATCTGTCGCGCGGCCTGGTCGTTCCATTGCCTGCATCTGAGGTGGGTTACGGGTTTTACCTCGCCGGCACGATGAAGCTGCGCGAAACCATGTCCGGCACAACCGGGTTCAGCATTGAACCGGATCCCAGCCCAATGGCTGCAGGGATCATGTTCCCGGCGTCCACCCTGACCAGCGCATTGGATCTGTCTGGTGATCTGGCGCTTGGCATTCGGGTTGCCTTGCCATCGGGTAACGCAGAGATCTCGCTCGCGCCCTATGGTGATCTGTACCTGCTGCCAACCATGTCTGGCACAACAGAACAGACATTGGATATGTCTGGCACGTTGTCGCGCCTGGTGGAATTTGGCGCCGCAAATGTGAGCGTTTCCCTTGATGTAACGGGC
>CAIXBE010000232.1 GCA_903917595.1 uncultured Rhodobacterales bacterium | reverse complement strand
CGGGGTGCGCTGGGCGGCGGATGCCGGGGACTTGTGCCAAGGGGCGGATGTCGTGGTTCTGTCAGTCCGGCCCGAAGACTTCCCGCTGCCCGGGTTCGACGGCGCGGGAAAGCTGGTGATCAGTTTCATGACCGCGTGGTCGCTGGACCGTTTGGCCGCGCTGTGCCCCGGCGCGAGGATCGTGCGGGCGATGCCGAATGGCGGGGCCAGCACTGGGCAATCTTTTACACCTTGGGTCGCGGGGCCGGGGTTGCCCGAGGCCGAGGCCGCACTGGTCGCGCGCATCCTTGGCGCGATGGGCGATCAAGCCCAGGTCGCGGATGAGGGGGCGCTCGACTACCTGTCCGCGCTTTCGGGGTCCGGGTCGGCCTATCCGGCATTGCTGGCGCAGGCGATGCTGACCCACGCCCGCGCGCAAGGGTTGCCCGAAGACATCGCGCGCCGCGCGGTCGGGTCGGTGCTGGCCTCCGGTGCGGCCCTGGCGGGGCAGGTGGAAACGGCGGGTGCGCTGCTGGACACCTATCGCGGTTATCGCGGTGTTACGGCGGCGGGGCTGGCTGCGGCCGACCGGGCGGGCTTTGGTGCGGCGGTCGCGGCTGCACTGGATGCGGCAACGGCGCATGCCGCCCGGATGACGCGGGACGGGATCGCCGGGAAATGATGGGAACAATCGCAGAACAAGGCTTTTCCTGCACGCCGGAAGCGGTTACTTTGGCGCAATGAACCCGATGGACGAAGATGACGCCTTTGCCGCCGCTGCCGCCGTGCCGCTGTCTCAGCGTGCCCTGGCGGGGCGGGGGATGGGTCCGGTTGACGGTGATCACCTGCAAGGTCTGAACGACGCGCAGCTTGAGGCGGTGAACGCGCTTGACGGCCCGGTGCTGATGCTTGCGGGCGCGGGGACCGGCAAGACCAAGGCCCTGACCGCGCGGATCGTGCATCTGTTGCGGCAGCGGCGGGCGCGCACGCATGAAATCCTTGCGGTGACCTTTACCAACAAGGCCGCGCGCGAGATGAAGAACCGCGTCCACGCCATGCTGGGCGAACAGGCCGAGGGGATGCCCTGGATGGGCACCTTCCATTCGCTGTCAGCCAAGATCCTGCGGCGCCATGCCGAACTGGTGGGGCTGAAGCCCAGCTTTACCATTCTGGACACGGACGACCAGTTGCGACTGCTAAAGCAGTTGATCAGCGCCGCCAACATCGACGAAAAGCGCTGGCCAGCGCGGCTTCTGGCATCCCTTATCGACGGCTGGAAGAACCGCGCGCTGACGCCGGACCGGGTGCCGTCGGCCGATGCCAGTGCCTATAACAACCGGGGGACGGAGCTGTATGAGGCCTATCAGGACCGGCTGAAGACCCTGAATGCGGTCGATTTCGGCGACCTTCTGTTGCATTGCGTGACGATCTTCCAGACCCACCCTGACGTGCTGCAGCAATACCAGCGCTGGTTCCGCTATATTCTGGTGGACGAATATCAGGACACCAACGTCGCCCAATACCTGTGGCTGCGCCTGCTGGCGCAGGCGCACAAGAACATCTGCTGCGTTGGCGATGACGACCAGTCGATCTACGGCTGGCGCGGGGCCGAGGTTGGCAACATCCTGCGGTTTGAAAAGGACTTTCCCGGTGCCGTCGTGGTCCGGCTGGAGCAGAACTACCGCTCGACCGGGCATATCCTTGCGGCGGCGTCAGGCATCATTGCGGCCAACAAGGACCGGCTGGGCAAGACGCTGTGGACCGCTGGCGAGCCGGGCGAAAAGGTCCGTCTGATCGGCCATTGGGACGGCGAGGAAGAGGCCCGCTGGATCGGCGAAGAGGTCGAGGCGGTGCAGCGCGGCACCCGTGGCATGGACCCGGTGTCCCTGAACGATCAGGCGATCCTGGTCCGCGCCAGCCACCAGATGCGGGCGTTTGAAGACCGGTTTCTGACCATCGGCCTGCCCTACCGCGTCATCGGCGGCCCCCGGTTCTATGAGCGTCAGGAAATCCGCGACGCGATGGCCTATTTCCGGCTGGCGGTGTCACCCGAGGATGATCTGGCGTTCGAGCGGGTGGTGAACCTGCCGAAACGCGGCCTTGGCGACACCGCGCAATCCAAGATCAACCAGCTTGCACGTGGGGCCGGGGTGCCCCTGCTGGACGGCGCGCGCGAGGCTTTGGCCAGGTCCGTGATCGGCGGCAAGGGGGCGGCACAGCTGCGCGGCTTTGTCGACGGGGTGGACCGTTGGCATCATGCGACCAATGTCTACGACTACGACCACATCCGTCTGGCCGAGACGATCCTTGAGGAATCCGGCTACACAGCGATGTGGCAAAACGACAAGACGCCGGAGGCTCCGGGGCGGCTGGACAACCTCAAGGAACTGGTCAAGGCGCTGGAGCAGTTCGACAATCTGCAGGGCTTTCTGGAACACGTCTCCCTCATCATGGACAACGACACCGAAGGCGCGGACGAAAAGGTCACCATCATGACCCTGCACGCCGCCAAGGGGCTGGAGTTTCCGGTGGTCTTCCTGCCAGGCTGGGAGGACGGCCTTTTCCCCAGCCAGCGCAGCATGGACGAGACCGGCCTGAAGGGGTTGGAGGAGGAGCGCCGCCTTGCCTATGTCGGCATCACCCGGGCCGAGGAGTTGTGCACGATCTCCTTCGCCTCCAACCGCCGGGTCTACGGCCAGTGGCAAAGCCAGCTTCCCTCCCGCTTCATCGACGAACTGCCCGCCGAGCATGTCGAGGTGCTGACCGCCCCCGGCCTTTATGGTGGCGGCTATGGGGCGGCGGCGAGCGTCGGGTTCGGGTCGGGTCTTGAGGAGCGCGTCTCAAAAGCCGACGTCTATAATTCCCCCGGCTGGCGGCGGCTGCAGGAAAGCCAGTCCTCGCGCCCGGTCCGGCAGCCGCAAGAAGCGCGGCATGTGGTGATCGATGCCGAGGCGGTGTCGCCCTATATTCTGGGGGACCGGGTGTTCCACCAGAAGTTCGGCTATGGCGAGATCATGGGCATCGAGGGCGACAAGCTGGACATCGAATTCGACCACGCCGGGGCGAAAAAGGTGGTGGCCCGCTGGGTGATCCCGGCCGATCAGGTGCCCGATCAGATGGATGAGGTGCCGTTCTAGGGGGCGGGTGTCCACAGTGGACGGATTTGGATAATGGTGTGATATCAGAGGCTTGCGTGTGGGCGCTTACCGCGTGTTAAGGTCTTGGAGCCTCCGTCGGGGCCGGGCCAAATTCGTTCAAAGGAAATTGCAAATCTTTTCGAAAAGATTTGGGCCTGGCCTCAGAAACCTGACAAAAGCTTCCCGATCTGTTTTCGGTGTGCCTTTGGCTGTTTGGACGAGGCTTCGAGGGGCCGCTTTGCGGACGAAGCTGACATACACTTCGCCCGCACCAACGTCCGTTGTGTGATATGCCGACAGCCAATGCCATTGACTGCCGACTCCATTCTCAGCCTTCGAGGTAATCGATAACCTCACGCATCATTAGCAAAGCCGCAGCACACAGATTCATCACGAGACCAAGAGAGATGGCACCATAGATCACGCCCGAAATCTGACCTTCTGTCATTTGCGGATAGTGCCATTGTGTCATCAGTCCATGGGCGTAGTCGAATGCACCCAAGACGTTGTAGGCAAAAAGCATCGCCCAAACCCTGGGACCGGTTCTCCGCCATAGGGCGAAGATCATGAGCGGAGCCAAGAGACCAAGAATTGTGTCACTCAGCCAAGGCCCAAACCAGGCATTGGCATCAATCCCGCCATACATTTCGAGATGCGGAAAATAGGTGATCACCGAGAAGCGCGAAAAGGTGATTGCCATCGCAACCGTGATCAGGATGATCGCGCGCGGACGCGCCCTGAGGTGAAGTTCTGTCGTTGTCATTGGTATTTCCTTCTGTGATATCTAGACCAATCGGTCAAGGATTTTGCAAAAAAATGAGCTATGCCTTTCTGAGCATGGCGGCCGTGGCCCGAACAATCGCATCGGTTCGTTCGGTTCCAGTTTCAGAGCGTCCGATGAGGCTGAGGCCCTGTACGGTTGCGATGCAAAGCTGCGCCAGATCTTCCATGTTGGTACTTTCAGAGATCTCGCCTTTCAGCTTTGCGGCTTGAAGCACCTGCAAGAATGCCCGTTCCAGGATATCCAAATACCTAAGGGCGATGCCTGCGATTTCGGGGTCTCTATCGCCAAATTCCCCCATGCAGCAGCCAACCATGCAGCCCTTGCTGTCGGGGCCAGCGTTCATCGCAACGTAAGATCGCATCAATTGCTCGATACGGTCTGCATGGCTTCCGGTTTCATTAAGCTTCTGCAGTGCAAACGAAGTGCCACGCTGCGAGTACCTCCGTAGGGCTTTGACATAGAGGTCGCGCTTGGACCCGAACGTATCGTAGAGGCTCTTCTTGCCGATGCCCAACTCGTCCACGAGTTCAGCCATGCTGGTGGCAGCATATCCTTTCTGCCAGAAAAGGTTCATCGCCTTTTCCAGAACCGTGTCGATGTCGAATTGCTTTGCAGGTCCTCGGCTCATCCGGCGTTAGTAGATAACTTGGAACAAATGGTCAAGGATGTTGTGCTCAAGGATTTCTCTTCCCGGCGGCGCAAGGCAAAGCAAGCAATCGTTGGGTCTCTGAGCAAAGGATTTCGGGTCGAAGCTGCCGTTAGCATAAGTCGCAGCATCCGAAACCATGGGCTCCTTGCGAACATCTGACAGCTTTGCTCGTGTCAGTTGAGCTCGCCTTTCTGCCGGATGTCCTGCCTCGCGCGGAGAACGCTAGCGCTTGAACCGTTCCAGCGCTTGCACCGCGATCCCGGCCAGAAGCCCCCAGAACGCAGCTCCAATCCCGAAGGCGCTGACGCCTGACGCCGTGACCACCAGCGTCATTGTGGCGGCAAAGCGTTGGTCGGGGGTGGCGAAGGCCCCGCTCAGGGCGCCCATAAGGGGGGACAGAAGGGCCAGGCCGACAAGGGCCACCATCACTTGCGGCGGCAGGGCGGCCAGAAGGGTGATGATCAGCGGGGCCATGAGGCCAAGGAGGGCCCAGAACCCTCCATACACCAGACCGACTTTCCAGCGCTGGGCGCGGTCGGGGTGGACGTCGTCGCCAAGGCAGATGGCGGCGGTGATCGCGGCCATGTTAACCATATGCGCGCCGACGAATGCGGTCAGGGTCGACAGCGCGCCCGTGACCAGAAGGGCCGGGCGCACCGGGGGTTCATAACCGGCGGCGCGTAGCACGGCAAAGCCGGGCAGGTTCTGCGACGCCATGGTGACCAGATAGATCGGGACGCCAAGGCCCAGAAGGACGGCAAGGTCAAACTCGGGGGCGATGAACGTGAAGGCGGGCAAGGGCAGGGCCAATGCGGGCAGGCTGGCGGCCCCGGTCGCGAAGGCCAGCGCCAGCCCCAGACCAAGGGCAGCCAGCACCGCCAGCGCCGGATTGACCAGTCGGACAGCCAGGAAGACCGCAACCATCGGCAGGATCAGCACGGGTGCGGCCTCGACCGTCAAGGCTCCCCTCAGGCAGAAGGGCAAGAGGACCCCGGCCAGCATCGCGGCGGCGACCCCGTCGGGGATCATGGCGACGAGGTGGCCGAGGGGTTTGATGGCGCCGGTCAGGATGACAAGCAGGCCGGCAAGGGCGAAGGCGGCGACAGCCTGGGCCATGGTGGTGCCGCTGGTCGCGGCGATCAGGGCAGCGCCGGGGGTGGACCAGGCCAGTACCACCGGCATCCGCGTGCCGTAAGACAGGGCCGCCGACCCCAGCGCCTTGGCCAGCGACACTGCCAGCAGCCAGCTTGCCGTCTGCGCGGGCGTGGCCCCCAGCGCCGCCGCCGCCGACAGCACCAGTGCCACGGTCGAGCCAAAGCCGACCAGCGCCGCCACAAGGGCTGCCGAGATCAGGGAAATGCGCATGGCGACTCCGTCCGCAGGTGGCGGACTATCGGCAGGTGGGCGCGGATGTTCAAGGGGGATTGGGGAGGGCGGCGACCCTCAGGGAGGAGGAGCGAGGGCCGCCGCAGGATCGGTTGGCCCGGGAGGAGGTGGGCCGTCCGAAGGGGTTGGGGCGTGGTGGCCCCGGATGGGAGGGCGGCGACCCTCAGGGAGGAGGAGCGAGGGCCGCCGCAGGATCAGAAAGCCCGGGAGGAGGTGGGCCGTCCGAAGGATTTGGGGCGTGGTGGCCCCGAATGGGAGGGACGGCAATGCCAGGGAGGAGGTCGGCATTGCCGTCAGTCGCAAGGGCCCCAAGGGAGGACAAGGGAACCCGGCGATATCTTATTTGCCGTAAGCGGCCTCACGGGCGATGTCGGCGATGCCAAGGCGGCTGATGCCAAGATCGGTCAGGTCGCGGTCGGACAGAGCGTTCAACTCGGCCACGGTCCGGTCATAGACCCGGCGCTGGTTTATCGCGATCCGGACGCTGTCCTTCAGGCTGGTCAGCCGGTCCAGAAATCCCTTGCGGTCGATGTGGGTCGTGGTTGCGTATGCCATGTTACTCAAGCCTCTCAAAAACCGTCAGCACCGTCTTGTCGTGCTGTTAGGGGTAACATGGCCCTCATGCTGCAGATGCACAATACCGCACCTCCGCAATGCTGCCATGCAGCATTCGCATGGCTGCTGCCACGGAATTGTCATGAATTATGAAGCAGTTCGCCGAATTTTTGAGCAAATGGTCAACGGGTCTTGCCCTTCTGCGCAAAGACCACGACTTTAGTCTGACATTTAGGCAGGGGACGAAACGATGGCCGTGGATCGGGATCAGGTGATGCGGGCTCTGGGCGGGATCGCGCACCCGTCGGGGGGGGATCTGGTAAGCCGTGACATGATTCGCGCGCTAACGATTGACGGGGGCACGGTGCGTTTCGTGATCGAGGCGGCAACGCCAGACGAGGCGCGCGCCTTGGCCCCGGTGCAGGCCGAAGCCGAAGCCCGGCTGCGCGCGCTGCCGGGGGTGGATGCGGTGCAGGTGGTGATGACGGCGCATGGGCCGGTGGCCAAGGCTCCGCCGCCCAGCCTGAAGATCGGCCAGCATCCGACACCGCAACAAGGCGGGCCGCAGCGGATTTCCGGCATCGACCGGATCATCGCGGTGGCCAGCGGCAAGGGCGGGGTGGGCAAGTCCACTGTCGCCTCAAACCTTGCGGTTGCGCTGGCCCGTCAGGGGCGACGGGTGGGCCTGCTGGACGCGGATATCTATGGTCCAAGCCAGCCAAAGATGATGGGCGTGTCCAAGCGCCCGGCCAGTCCCGATGGCAAGATCATCGAACCCCTGATCGCGCATGGCGTCACCATGATGTCGATCGGCCTGATGCTGAAGGAAGACGAGGCGGTGATCTGGCGCGGGCCGATGCTGATGGGGGCCTTGCAGCAACTGCTCGGGCAGGTGGCCTGGGGCAAGCTGGACGTGCTGATCATCGACCTGCCGCCCGGCACCGGCGACGTGCAACTGACCCTGTGCCAGCGCACGCACCTGACCGGGGCGATTGTCGTCAGCACGCCGCAGGATGTGGCGCTTCTGGATGCGCGCAAGGCACTGGACATGTTCCAGAAGCTGAAAACACCCGTGCTGGGTCTGGTCGAGAACATGTCGACCTATATCTGCCCCAACTGCGGGCATGAGGCGCATATCTTCGGCCATGGCGGCGTCGCGGCCGAGGCGGCAAAGCTGGGACTGCCCTTTCTGGGCGAGCTTCCCCTCGCGCTGGATGTGCGGGTGGCCGGTGACAGCGGCACCCCGATAGCGGCGACCGACAGTCCCTTGGCTGAACCCTATGCGCGGCTTGCGCAAAGGTTGATCGCGGGCGGGATGGGCTGAGATCATGGGGATTGTCTGGACCTGCCTGAAATGGCTGGTCCGGACGGTCTTGACCTGCCTTGCAGTCGTCCTCCTCATACTGCTGCTCTGGCCTCTGCCCAGCATCAGACCGGTGAGGGTTGCTGAACCTGCGACCTTGTCCCCCGAAGCAATGCTGATCTTCACCGAAGAGTTGCGCTACGTCAGCCAATCGGCGCGTCTTCTATTGAAGGATGACAGTAGTGGTGGGCTGCAATGGCATCTGCGGAACGCGGTGCTGGGGTTCCGGCTCGCGCTTTTCACGACAGAGCTGCAAAGGGCCGTCTTCGTAGCGCAGTCGATTGACTACGGCTTCGGCACCCAGGATTTCCAACCTTCACAGAGGGCTGTTTTGGCATGAGGCCTGACGCCCTTGATCTTGCGGAAGCCGCCGAACTGGCAAGGCGCATGCGGTCTCCATCTTTATACAAGGGCGAGGGGGGTCTGGAACGCCTGCGCGGGGACCGGGATGACCTGCTGAAAGACCTTGCGGCGGCCGGAAGGATCAGCACCGACGCGCTTGATGCGGCGCTGTCAAAGCCGGTTGGGACCTGTCAACGCTAGATCCGGACCGCCGGGATGGGCTGACGGAAACTTGGCGCAAGGCTGGGCGGAATGGGTTAGAATGGGTGGCCCAGACCGGAGATCGCCATGACCCATTCCATCCGCACCGTCCTTTGGTTCAACGGCCGTGGCCGCGAGGCGGCGGCATTCTATTGCAGCCTGATCCCCGACAGCCGGGTAGAGCGTGCGGTGGGCGGGGACAGTTTCGACGTGATCGACTTCAGCCTTGGCGGCGTGCCCTATCAGATCCTGGATGCCGGGCCGATGTTCCCGCAGTCGGAATGCGTGTCGATTGCGGTGCAGACGGAAAGTCAGGCCGAAACCGATTGGCTATGGTCCGCGCTGACGGCGGATGGCGGGCAGGAAAGCATGTGCGGCTGGCTGAAGGACCGGTTCGGTCTGTCGTGGCAGATCTACCCGAAAGGCCTGCTGGCGCTGACGCTGAACCCTGACAAGGCGGTGGCGGACCGGGCGATGGCCGCGATGATGCAGATGCGCCGGATCGACATTGCCGTGATCGAGGCCGCCATCCGCAAGCCATGAGGCCCGCAGGGTCCAAGCGATTCGAATCACTGGACACGGGAAGTCATGGGAAACGCCGATTTTCACTCGGTAGAAGCAACAAGATCGGCCCAGTGATCCGCCGATCAGGCCCAACTTCCCACGTCAATGCACGCCGGGCCGGAATTTGTTGGGCTTTCATGGGAAAACTCCGGGTGCCGCTTCGATACTACATGTAGTGGATCGGGAGGGCGTCGTTTCCTACAGTTTGCAAGTCTGGTGGCCAGGATCACAGAAGATGCAGGTTTGCCTGCTCGTTTGGCACAAGATGCCGGGGCGCTGCTCCCAATATTTCCCTTGATTTCCCATGTAATCCCACGCATCAATGCTTCACGACGATGCGATGGGCAATGAACGGCAGGGGCGGCTTCAAGACCCCGAACAGGCGTAAGGCAGTTTCATACAGGCAGCTTCATTTCATCGGCGACATGAGATCCGGCGCGTGCGCGAGCAGACATCTCCCCCCAGGTGGTGTGCGTAGCTGGACGCCCAGCGATGGGACAGCGGCGGATCGGGTAGTGGCAGCAACCCGGTCCGCCTTTTCATTTCATCGCAGGACTTTGATTTGGTTTTGAAAAGGCCGCAAGGCGATGGCAGAGGCGTTCAGAGGCGAGGTCTACCAGAAGGTAGATGCCAAGGCCCGGGTATCAATCCCGGCCGCCTTTCGGCGCATTCTTGAAGCCGATGATCCTGCAACAACGGAATCCTCCCGTCCGCGCGTTTACATGGTCTATGGCGGCAAGGCGCGGGCCTTCGTCGAATGCTATTCAAAGCGCGGGGCCGATCAGCTGGCCGCCGACATCGAGGCGATGGACATGGGCTCGCCCGAGCGTACCCGCGCCGAGCGTGACCTGATCAGCCGGTCGGTGATGGTGGAAATCGAACCCGATGGCCGCATCGTGCTGCCGGCCCGCGTGCGCGAAAAGATGGGATTTACCGGCGACATTCCAACCTCCGCCGAGGCTGCGTTCGCCGGGTTCACCAACCGCTTCCGGCTGTATCGGCGCGAGGTCTATGACGCCGAACTTGCCGCCGACGAAGATGACGACATCGATCCGCTGACGCTTGTCGGGCGGCACAAGCGGCCGGTGTAGGGGGATGCAGGGTCAGCACCCCGACAGCCCGATCGGTGACGCCCCTCATGTTCCGGTCCTGATTTCTGCGATCCTGAAGGAATGCGCGCCCATTTCCGGCGTCTGGCTGGATGGCACGCTGGGTGCGGGCGGCTATACCCGCGCGTTTCTGGATGTCGGCGCCGCAACGGTGATCGGGGTCGACCGCGATCCCTTGGCGCTGGAGATGGCCGAAGGCTGGGCCGCGCCCTATGGCGACCGGCTGAAACTGGTTCAGGGCACGTTTTCCGACCTTGATACCCTTTCCGGCGAACCCCTTGACGGGGTGGTGCTGGACCTTGGCGTGTCCTCGATGCAGCTGGATCAGGCGGAGCGCGGGTTTTCCTTCATGCGCGACGGCCCATTGGACATGCGGATGAGCCAGTCCGGCCCCTCGGCTGCCGATCTGGTCAACACGGCGGACGAATCCGTGCTGGCCGATGTGCTGTATCAATACGGCGAAGAACGCGCCTCGCGCCGGATTGCGCATGCGATTGTCGGCGCGCGGGCGTTGGAGCCGATCACCACCACCCTGCGGCTGGCCGAGATCGTGGCAAAATGTCTGCCGCGCCCCAAGCCGGGGCAAAGCCACCCCGCGACCCGCAGCTTTCAAGCGATCCGCATCGCGGTGAACACCGAATTTTCCGAGCTTGCCGAAGGGCTTGCCGCGGCCGAACGCGCGCTGAAGCCGGGCGGGCTGCTGGCCGTGGTCACCTTTCACAGTCTGGAAGACCGGATCGTCAAGCGGTTCTTCCAGCTTGCCAGCGGGCAAGAATCCAATACCAACCGCTATGCCCCCGCCCGCGCCGACACCGCCGCGCGGTTCGATCTGGTCACCCGCAAGGCGGTGGCCCCGGATGACGACGAGGTTGCCCGCAACCCCCGCGCGCGGTCGGCCAAGCTGCGGGTCGGGCGGCGGACCGCGCTGCCGTCGGTGACGCTGTCAGCCGCTGATCTTGGCCTGCCGGACGTCCGTTTTGATACCAGACCGAAAGGACGCCGCTGATGCGCCCGGTGCTGTATGTCCTGTCTTTCCTGGCCCTGATCGCGCTTGGCTTCTGGGCCTACCGCGAGAATTACGCGACCCAAGCCGCGCTGAAAGAGGTCGAGACCCTGCAGCGCCAGATCGTCGGCCTGCGCGAAGGCCTTGCGGTGCAGCGCGCCGAATGGGCCTATCTGAACCGCCCCGACCGCCTGCGCCAGTTATCGGCGGCGAATTTCGACCGGCTGGGCCTGATGCCGATGGAGCCGTCGCAGTTCGGGCAAGCCGCCGAAGTGGCCTATCCCGCCGTCACCCTGCCCGAGATCAGCTTTACCATCGACATTCAGGGAACCTCTGCCCCGACCGAGGAGGGGCTTTAACATGCGCACCCCGCTTCGACCGCTGGCCCGTATCCTGCAAGCCCGCCATGACGGCGAGAATCCTGATGTGATCGAACGCGAAAACCTGCGGGTCCGGCACGAGGCGATGCGCGAAAAGTCGCGCGGTCGCGCCCAGTTTCGCCTGCTGATGCTGTGCGTCGCCTTTGTCGGCGCATTCGGCACCATCGGCGCGCGGATGGGTCTTCTGGCCGCGACCGAACCGTCCGAACCCCGCACCTCCGCCCCCGGCGCCGAGATCATTGCCCAACGCGCCGACATCACCGACCGCAATGGCCGCATCCTTGCGACCAACATGACCACTCACGCGCTTTATGCGCATCCCAAGGTCATGGTGGACCCCAAGGGTGTGGCGGCAAAGCTGGCGGGTATTTTCCCCGACCTTGACGCGGGCACGCTTGAACGCCGCTTTACCGATGGCCGCAGTTTCGTCTGGATCCGCAAGGTCCTGTCGCCCGAACAGATGCAGCTGGTGCATGAGATCGGCGATCCCGGCCTGCTGTTCGGTCCGCGCGAACTCAGGCTTTATCCCAACGGCACGCTTGCGGCCCATGTCCTTGGCGGCACCTCCTTCGGGGCCGAGGGCGTGCATTCGGCGGAAGTGATCGGCGTGGCCGGCGTGGAAAAGGCGCTGGATGCCCGGCTGCGTGACCCCGCACAGGGCGGCACGGCGCTGGCTCTGTCGATTGATCTGTCGTTGCAGGCCACGGTCGAAGAAGTTCTTGGTGCAGGCATGTCGATGCTGAACGCCAAGGGCGCTGCCGCGATTCTGATGGACGCGCGGACCGGCGAGATTCTGGCGCTGGCGTCCCTGCCGACCTTTGATCCCAATGACCGGCCCTCGCCCCTGGTCGACAAGGATGCCGAAGCCGGCGACAGCCCCTTGTTCAACCGCGCGGTGCAGGGGGTGTACGAGCTTGGCTCGACCTTCAAGATCTTTGCTGCTGCGCAAGCGATGGAACTGGGGCTGGTCGGGCCGGATACGATGGTCGACGCCAACGCGCCGATGACCTGGGGCAAGCACAAGATCAAGGAATTCGAGGGCAAGAACTATGGCCCCCTTTTGTCGGTCAGCGATGTCATCGCCAAGTCGTCAAACGTCGGCACTGCGCATATCGCGCTGATGATCGGGCCGCTCCGGCAACAGGCCTTCCTCAAGGCCTTGGGCTTTTTCGAGCCGACCCCGGTCGAGCTGATCGAAGCCCCCGGCGCACGGCCCCTGATCCCGAAGAAATGGCCCGAGATCGTGACCATCACCACCTCCTACGGTCATGGGCTTTCGGCCAGCCCGATGCACCTTGCGGCGGCCTACGCGGCGATTGCCAATGGTGGGGTGATGATCAAGCCGACGCTGCTGAAGCGCGACGGGCCGACCTCGGGCGTGCGGGTGATGACCGAAGAAACGGCGGCCGAGGCGGTCAAGATGCTTCGTCGGGTGGTGACCGAAGGCACGGCAAGTCTGGGAGAAGTGCCGGGCTATGAGGTGGCAGGCAAGACCGGCACCGCCGACAAGCCCAAGGCGACGGGCGGTTACTATGATGACAAGGTCATCAACACGTTCGCGTCGATGTTCCCGGCGTCGAACCCGCAATATGTGCTGATCGTGACGCTGGACGAACCCTTGGACACCACCATGTCCGAGGACCGCCGCACCGCTGGCTGGACGTCAGTTCCCGTCGCCGCCGAGATCATCCGGCGGATTGCCCCCCTGATGGGATTGCGACCAAAGCTTGAACCCGCCGCCCCGGTTGAGCTAACAGCCGTCAAGAACTGAAAGGGACCAGTCATGACGGCGCGCGCGCTACGGGCATCTGATCTTGGGTTGACCGCCCGGGCCGGGCGCGACCCGGCCTTGTCGGGCCTGACCGCCGACAGCCGCGCGGTGCGGGCGGGCATGCTGTTTGCCGCTTTGCCGGGCAGCGCCGTCCACGGGGCAAGCTTCATTGCCGCAGCACTGGATCAAGGTGCCGCCGCGGTCCTGACGGATGCGGCTGGGGCGCGGCTGGCCGCTGGCCTCTTGGCCGACAGCGAGGTTGCCCTGATCGTCGCTGAAGATCCGCGTGCAGCCCTTGCCTGCGCTGCCGCCCTGTGGTTCGGCGCGCAGCCTGAAACCATGGTCGCGGTCACAGGCACCAACGGCAAGACATCCGTGGCGACCTTTACCCGCCAGATCTGGGCCGCGCTGGGGCATGAGGCGATCAACATCGGCACCACCGGGATCGAGGGGGCCTGGACCGCGCCCTCCAGCCACACCACGCCCGATGCGATCACCCTGCAGAAACTGCTGGCGGCGGCGGCCAGGGACGGCGTGACCCATGCCGCGATGGAGGCTTCCAGCCACGGTCTTGACCAGCGGCGGTTGGACGGGGTCCGGCTGGCAGCGGCGGGGTTCACCAACCTGACGCAGGATCATCTGGACTATCACGGCACGATGGAGGCGTATTTTGACGCCAAGACCCAGCTTTTCACCCGGCTGTTGCCCGAAGACGGCGTGGCGGTGGTGAACCTTGACGGGGCCAAGGGATCAGAGGTCGCCGAACTGGCCCTGTCGCGCGGGCTGGCGGTGCTGACCGTCGGTAAGGGGCAGGGGGCCGACCTGCAGATCGCCGCCACCCGCCCCGATGCGACGGGGCAAGAGGTGCGCTATCTGTGGCAAGGCCGCGCCTTCCAGACCCGGCTGAACCTGATCGGCGCGTTTCAGGCGGAAAATGTCGCCGTGGCTGCAGGTCTGGCTATCGCGACGGGGGATGCGCCCGAGGATGTGCTGGCCGTCCTGCCGCGCCTGACCGGGGTCCGGGGCCGGATGCAGCTTGCAGCGACCCGCAAGAACGGCGCGTCGGTCTATGTCGATTACGCCCATACGCCGGATGCGATCGAGACGGCTTTGCGCGCTTTGCGTCCGCATGTCATGGGCCGGATCATCATCGCCTTTGGCGCAGGCGGCGACCGCGACCGTGGCAAGCGCCCGCTGATGGGGGAAGCCGCGCGCAAACATGCCGATGTCCTTTACGTCACCGACGACAACCCCCGGACCGAGGACCCCGCCTCGATCCGCGCCGCGATCCTTGCCGCCTGTCCCGACGCACACGAAGTCGGCGACCGCGCCGAAGCGATCCTGCGCGCGGTCGATGCGCTTTTACCCGGCGACGCGCTGCTGATTGCTGGCAAGGGCCACGAGAGCGGCCAGATCATCGGCACCGACATCTATCCCTTTGACGATGTCGAGCAGGCAAGCGTCGCCGTGGCCGCTTTGGATGGGGTGATCTGATGCTCCCGCTGTTCCCGATGCAGACCGCTGTGCCACAGACCACAGGCCTGACCCTTCCCGCCGCCGCCCGGGCCAAGCGCCTCCCTCCCCCCCCTGTGGGGGAGGGCCGGGGTGGGGGGGCTCCCCTTGCCAACCCGCGCGCCAAGTCTTCGACCGTCCCCCCCTCCCTGACCCTCCCCCACGCGGGGGGAGGGAAGCTCCTTGTCCAGGCCTTGCGACCCACACCCGAGGTCGCCGCATGACCCTATGGACCGCAACCGACGCCGCAAAGGCCACCGGCGGGCGCACGACCGCAGACTGGCAGGCAACCGGCGTCTCCATCGACACCCGCACCCTGCGCCCGGGAGATCTGTTCGTGGCACTGGCCGATGACCGCGATGGGCATGATTTCGTGGCCGCCGCTTTGGCCAAAGGTGCCGCCGCAGCCTTGGTCAGCCGTATTCCCGAAAGTGTCGCCGATACCGCGCCCCTGCTGATCGTTCCCGATGTCCTGAAGGCGCTGGAGGACCTTGGCCGCGCCGCCCGCGCCCGGACCCGCGCTCGGGTGGTGGGGGTGACGGGATCGGTCGGCAAGACATCGACCAAGGAAATGCTGCGCGGGGTGCTGTCGGGCCAAGGCAAGACCCATGCCGCCGAGGCCAGCTATAACAACCATTGGGGCGTGCCCCTGACGCTGGCGCGGATGCCCGCCGACACGGATTTCGCGGTGATCGAGATCGGGATGAACCACCCGGGGGAAATCGCCCCCCTGGCCCGGCTGGCCCGGCTGGATGTGGCCCTGATCACCACCGTCGCCCCGGCGCATCTTGAGGCGTTTGCCGACGTTCAAGGCATTGCCCATGAAAAGGCCGCGATCTTTGACGGGCTGGAACAGGGCGGCACCGCGATCTTCAACGCCGATCTGGACACCACGCCGATCCTTGCCGCCAAGGCGGCGGCGCTTGGCCTGAAGGCGGTGACCTTCGGTCAGGCTGAAACGGCGGACTGGCAACTGCTGGACGCCCGCATTCTGGATGCGGCCACCGTCTGCCGCGCCAGCCGCAATGACCGGCCCCTGCTGTTCAAGGTCTCATCCCCCGGCCGCCATTTCGCGCTGAACGCGCTGGGGGTGCTGGCCGTGGCCGAGGCGCTGGGTGCAGACCCCACACTTGCTGCGCATGACCTTGGCCGCTGGGCCCCGCCGCCCGGGCGCGGCCAGCGCGAGCGCATCCTGCTGGATATCGTCGAGGAAACCTTTTTCGACCTGATCGACGACGCTTTCAACGCCAACCCCGCCTCGATGGCCGCCGCGCTGGACGTGCTGATCGCCGCCCGTCCGACCGACGGCATCGGCCGGGTCGGCGGTGGCCGCCGCATCGCGGTGCTTGGCGACATGCTGGAGCTTGGGGCGACCGAGACCGCGCTGCACGAGGCCATCGCCCAACATCCCGGCCTTGATGCCGTCCACGTCATCCATTGCGTCGGCCCCCGGATGCGTGCGCTGCATGCAGCCCTTCCTCGTCGCCAACGCGGCGAATGGGCCCTGACCGCGCCGGAACTGGCGATCCGCGCCCGCCATCTGATCGACGCGGGGGATATCCTGCTGGTCAAGGGCTCGAAAGGTGCGAAAGTCAGTCTGGTCGTTGACGCCCTGCGCAAAATCGGGCAGGGCACTCTGCCGAAAGAGGAAACTGCATAGATGTTTTATTGGCTGACCGAGTTTTCCGATGGCGGGGATTTCTTCAACCTCTTTCGCTACATCACCTTCCGCGCCGGGGGGGCCTTTGCCACCGCGCTGATCTTCGGTTTCATCTTCGGGCAGCCGCTGATCAACCTTCTGCGACGCAAGCAGGGCAAGGGCCAGCCGATCCGCGATGACGGGCCGCAGTCGCATCTGGCCAAGGCGGGCACGCCGACGATGGGGGGCCTTCTGATCCTGTCGGCGCTGATGATCTCGACCCTTCTTTGGGCGCGGCTGGACAATCCCTATGTCTGGATCGTGCTTCTGGTGACGCTGGCCTTTGGGTTGATCGGCTTTGCCGACGACTATGCCAAAGTGTCGAAACAGAACACCAAGGGCGTGTCGTCGCGCATCCGTATGGGCCTCGGGCTGGTGATCGCGGCCCTTGCCGCCTATGCCGCGGCGATGTTTCATCCGGCCGATCTGACCGGCCAACTGGCATTCCCGTTCTTCAAGGATGCGCTTTTGAACCTTGGCATCCTGTTCGTGCCCTTTGGCATGATTGTCATCGTCGGCTCGGCCAATGCGGTCAACCTGACCGACGGGCTGGACGGGCTTGCCATCATGCCGGTGATGATTGCGGCCGGAACGCTGGGGATCATTTCCTATGTCGTCGGCTCGTCAGCGATTGCCGATGATCTGGGCGTCCACGCGGTGCCGGGGACGGCGGAACTGCTGATCTTTACTGCGGGTCTGTTCGGTGCGGGCCTTGGCTTTCTGTGGTACAACGCCCCCCCCGCAGCCGTCTTCATGGGCGACACTGGATCCTTGGCCCTTGGTGGCGCATTGGGCGCCATCGCCGTCTGCACCAAGCACGAGATCGTGCTGTCCATCGTCGGCGGCCTGTTCGTGGTCGAGGCGCTGTCGGTGATCATCCAGGTCCTGTATTACAAACGCACCAAGAAACGCATCTTCCTGATGGCCCCGATCCACCACCATTTCGAAAAGAAAGGCTGGGCCGAACCGCAGATCGTGATCCGGTTCTGGATCATCAGCCTGATCCTGGCGATGGTGGGCCTTGCGACGCTGAAGGTAAGGTGAGGAAACTCGTAACTTTTCGGAATTGCGCTGGTTGGCAAAGCAATGCAACGCGTAGGCCGGGCTTCAGCCTGGTTTCACCGCCCCCGCAAGAGCAAATTTCCGGAACGCAATAGGTAGGTCGGGGCGTGCCCCGGCTCGTCCAACCGGGCGCTAGGCGCTCTGGTCCAACTCTCCCAAAGCGGCGCCAAGCTCGGCGGTCAGATATGGGATGACCCGATCCTCGATCTCGTGAAAGCTCTGGACGGAAATCCCACCAGGCACCAGATGCTCAACCGCGTGTTTCAAGCCGATTGCGGCCAGCCTGACGTCACCGGCATGCTGCACAGTGGCCAGCACTGACGTGAGATGGTTCCAAAGGATTTCAGGCGGATTGCAGGACAATGTGCTGTCATCCACCGGCGCTCCGTCCGAAGCGTAGATCAGCAACCGATGCGTGCCGCTGGCGGCGCGAAGCCGCTCCAGCGCCCATTCGATTGCCTCGCCATCGACATTTTCCCGGAAGAACCCACCTGCGAACAACAGGTCAAGCCTTTGCCAGGTTCTGCCGCCAAACTCGGAAAGAACGACATGCCGCAACGCGCAAAGACGCCCCGGATTTGCGGGACGCCCCTGCCGTATCCAATCCCCGCGGACGGGTTTGCCGTGCCAGTCTGCCGTCGTGAAGCCAAGAATTTCCAGGCGGCAATCATGGGCTTCGGCAAAGGCCGCAACCGCTTCCGCCGTAAGCGCGGCGAGTTGGGCATTCATCCCCCGCATGGAGCCGGACAGGTCGATCAACAGCGTGATCAGACCGTTGTCGCGAAAGGCCGGGTCCTGCCGGGCTACTCCTGCCGCAAGGATGGCCCCTGTCGTCAAGGCGCTGATCTTTGCGGCCATTGTCGCGCGGAATTCCTGCGCCGCCTGATGGGCCAAATGGGCAAATGGATCGCGCTTCAGCAGGTCCTGTGCCGAGATGACCTCATCGTATTTACGGGTGTATATGCGATATCCGTCCAAGCCTTCTTCGGGGGCAATTCTCTCGACAGGGTCAGCACGTCGCAAGAATCGTCTGAACATCGTTTCTCACCTTCACACCCGCTGGACACAGCGGCCAACGCAGGATTGGCGACAAGGCAGAAATTGGCAATGACAATCCATGCGCTCGGGCCTTGACGGCCCGACCCGCTCAGCTGGCAGGGCCCTTGCCAAGAAGGCCATGCTTAACAACGTCTGAACGCCCACACCCAACCCCTTGCAATCCCTTGTGGCCCACAGTCTGTCCACTGTGGACACCACCAACCCCTTCCCCTTTCCCCCATCCTCGCCTATCCCTGTCCCCTTAACCAAAAGGGGGGCGATCCATGATCCCGGTCAAGGGCTACAAGGGCCGACAGGTCGCCGTTCTCGGGCTGGGCCGGTCCGGCCTTGCCACCGCCGCCGCCCTGCAGGCCGGAGAGGCGGAACCGCTGCTCTGGGACGACAGCCCCGAGGCGCGGGGGAAGGCCGAGGCCGATGGTCACGTCCTGACCGACCTGACCCGCAACGGCGCGCTGGACGGGGTGGCGGCGCTGATCACCTCACCCGGCATCCCGCATCTGTATCCCGCCCCGCACCCGGTCATCGCCCGCGCGCTGGAGGCGGGGATCCCGGTCGACAACGACATCGGGTTGTTCTTCCAAAGCGCCGCCTCGGACGAATGGGCGGAAATGGAGGTGCCGCCCAAGGTCGTGGCGGTGACCGGATCGAACGGCAAGTCGACGACGACGGCGCTGATCCACCATATCCTTGAGGAGGCGGGTCGCCCGACGCAGATGGCCGGCAACATCGGCAAGGGGGTTCTTTCCATCGACCCGCCGGTCGACGGCGAAGTGGTGGTGCTGGAACTGTCCAGCTATCAGACCGACCTTGCCCGGGCGCTGACCCCCGACATCGCGGTCTTCACCAACCTTTCGCCGGATCATCTGGACCGGCACGGCGGGATGGGGGGCTATTTCGCCGCGAAGGCCCGGCTGTTCACGCTGGGTGGCCCGGACCGTGCGGTGATCGGGGTGGATGAGGTCGAGGGGCGGTTTTTGGCCGGGCAGCTGTCGCAGGGGCCGGAGGATGACCGGGTGATCAGGGTTTCCTCGGGGACCAAGCTGGAAGGCTTCGGCTGGTCGGTCTTTGCCCGCAAGGGGTTCCTGGCCGAGTGGCGCAAGGGGCGGCAGGTGGCGTCGATCGACCTGCGCGAGATCAAGGGCCTGCCCGGCGCGCACAACCACCAGAACGCCTGCGCGGCCTATGCCGCCTGCCGGTCGCTGGGGCTGGCACCGAAGCTGATAGAAGGCGCGCTGCATTCGTTTGCCGGGTTGCCGCACCGCAGCCAGATGGTGGGCGAACGCGCGGGCGTGCGGTTTGTGAATGACAGCAAGGCGACCAATGTCGATTCTGCTGCGAAGGCGTTGCAGGCCTTCCCGCGCATTCGCTGGATCGCCGGGGGCATGGGCAAGGAGGGTGGCATCGCCGCGTTGCAGCCTTTCCTTGGATCGGTGGTGAAAGCTTACTTCATCGGCCATTCCGCCCGCGACTTCGCGCTGCAACTGGGCCAGACTCCGCATGAGATCTGCGAGACGATGGAGCGGGCAGTTGCCCGCGCGGCGACAGAGGCCGAGGCGGGTGAGGTCGTCCTGCTGGCCCCTGCGGCCGCAAGCTTTGACCAGTATCCGAACTTCGAGGTGCGCGGCGAGGATTTCACCGCGCAAGTCAAGGCGATTCTGGCCGGGTAGGATGGGCTGGTCGTTGTTTTCGGCACGCCGACCAGCCCATCCTACGAATCAAACCCCTTGTAGCCGCCCGCCGTCCGCAGCCGAGGCCTCGGCCGCGTCAAGCAGGCGCTGCAGCGTTGCCCCCCGGGCAAAGTCGGGATCGGCTGGGCCTTCGCCCCGGATCGCGGCGATGAAGCGCTGGTAGTTGGTGGGCACCGGCGGGCAGTCCACCTCGCGCCAGGTGCCGGTCAGGATATCATCTCCAAGGCAGGCGCGCAGGCGGCTGATGTCCCCCTCATAGCTCACCTCCAGTCCGCCGGTCACACCGTAAAGCCGCAGGCGCAGGTCGTTGATCTGGCCGGTGGCAAAGCGGGTGGCCCCGACCGTCCCAAGCGCACCGTTCTCCAGCACCACCTGCATCGTGGCGCTGTCGTTGGCGTCCAGAACATAGTCGCCGATCCGCCCGCCGGGGGCCTTGTCGAATGTGGTCAGAAGGCAGGACACGCTGGTTGCCGAAAGTCCTGCCACATGGGTTGCGAAATCCAGAATGTGGATGCCGACATCGCCCAGAACGCCCTTTGACCCATGCGCTGTGGACAGCCGCCACAGCCACTGGCTTTCGCGGTCCCAATGGCCCCAGGCGGGCTGGGTCAGCCAGCTTTGCAGGTAGGAGGCTTCGAAATGGCGGACGGCACCGATGGCGCCGTCGCGCATCATCTGCGCCGCCTTTTGCATCGCGGGGACGTTGCGGTAGGTCAGGTTGACCATGTTGACGACGCCCGCCTTTGCCGCTGCGGCAGCCATCTCGGCGGCGTGGGCCGCGTTGGTGGCCAAGGGCTTTTCGCAAAGGATATGCTTGCCCGCCGCCAGCACCGGCATCGTCGTGGCATAATGCGCGGCATCGGGGGTGACATTGGTCACCGCATCAAACTGACCCCAGGTCAGCGCCTGATCCAGCGAGGCAAAGCCCTGCGGGATGTCGTGTTGCGCCTGAAACGCGGCCAGAAGGTCGGGTTTGGTATCAACGCCTGCGACGATGTTGACGCCGGGAATGGCGCGGAAGCCTTCGACATGGCTTTTCGCCATGCCGCCGGTTCCAAGGATGAGAAGGCGGATTTCCTGCATCAGCGATACCCCGCTTCGCCGTCGTGGTGCAGGCGGGGGCCGCGTTCTTCCAAGGGTTCCAGCGTCTGGTCGATGGGGCGGTTCGGGGCGTCGGTCGGGGCGGCCAGACGCGCCTCGGGGTTGTGGGCCCAACGCACGCCATTGGCGATGACCTGCTGCACGATCGGCTGGTGGTAGGTCGGATAGGTTTCATGCCCGGGACGAAAGTAGAAGATGTTGCCAGCACCACGCCGCCAGGTCAGGCCGGAGCGGAAGACCTCGCCGCCCTGAAACCACGACACGAACACGGTTTCCAAGGGTTCGGGGACGCCAAAGGGTTCGCCATACATCTCTTCATGCTCGATCTCGAAATGATCGGGGATGCCGCGCGCAATCGGGTGCTGGCGTGAGGTGACCCAAAGGCGCTCACGCTCTCCGGCCTCACGCCAGCTAAGGTTGCAGGGAGCGCCCATCAGGCGTTTGAACGGCTTGGAGAAGTGGGCGGAGTGCAGGAAGATCACCCCCATCCCGGCCCAGACCGCCTCGGCCACGCGTTCGACCACATCGTCCTGCACGTCGCCGTGGGCGGCATGGCCCCACCAGATCAGCACATCGGTCGCGGCCAGCTTGGCGGCGGTCAGTCCGTGATCCTTGTCTTGCAAGGTCACGGTGGTCGCGGTGATGCCGTCTTGCCTGTTCAGGGCGGCGGCGATGGTGCCGTGCATCGTCAAGGGGTAGACATCGGCCACCACCTTGTTTTTCTGCTCATGGACGTTTTCGCCCCAGACAGTGACGCGGATCGTCATTGGTCGTCTCCTTGGTTCGCGCCGTTTCCGGGCGCCTGTTCGGTCAGCGGATCGGTTTGCCGTTCGCGTCAAAGCGGTGCAGGTTCGCGGCCTGCGGAGTAAGCGAAACTTTCGCGCCGACCGCAACCGCCGCCTTACCGGGGGCGGCGGACGATGACGGGCTCGTCGCTGCCGATTTCAACAAAGATGAAGTGGTCGCACCCAAGGTCTTCGACGTGCAGCACCTCACCCGACCAGGGCCCGGTGTCGGTCACGTCGATATGTTCGGATCGCGCTCCAAGTGTGGTGCAGGCGTGGTCAGCGGAAGGCGCGGCCTTGCAGAATGTTCGTTGGTAGTCCTCCCTTGGTGCGCCTTTTGCGGCGCGTTCGCATTCGTAACGCAGTTGGTTGGCGGCAGAAGTGGGCTTACATCATCCAAAGCGCTTTGGTTCGGATACGCCTCGAAGCGATTTTGGTCAACGATTCGGTGATTCTCGCGGGAAAGCCATCCCGCGTGCCGGGGTGACGGAGATGGAACCTGCCCCGGAACCCCGAAGCGAAGTGCAAGGTGATGGTCTGCTTATTCTCTGGGCGTCTTTACCCCCGGGGGCGATTTTCTGGACTTTCTGCCGATTCGCTGGGGCTTTTGGCCCGTTGATCCGGGAATTCACCGGCCAAATCCGGCCCCAAGATCAAATTTGCGCGCCGCGACAACGATTTCCCTGCGCCGGTGACATTCAGAGACCGGCATAAATCAGCGCATTGGTGCGGCACGCAGAGGCCGACTGAATTGCGCCGTTGACACAGCCACCCAATGCCAGCGTAAACTTTTCCCCGCTGGCCGTGCGCCCGCCGACTGACAAGGTCCTGTTACAAAGGGTCTGCTAGGGAGGGAGGGAAGCTTTCGCACGGGACAAAGATCCGGGGACAGCCCACGCCTCGACGTTCACACATCAGGGAGACCACTGTGAAACAATCCACCTCCGCCTTCAACCGCCGCCGGTTCCTGCAAGGCTCTGCCGCCGGCGCAGGCATCCTCGCCGCTCCGGCGATCATTTCTTCCAAGGCGCTTGCCTCGTCGGGTGAGCTGAACTTCACCGGCTGGGCCGGCTATCCGGCCATGGCCGAAAAGGTGTTTCCGGCGTTCACCGCCGCCACCGGCATCACCGTGAACTTCACCGAGCAGCCCGACCAGGACACCATGTTCGCGGCCGCCAAGGTTGCCCTCGAGGCTGGCGGCATCGACATGATCGAGCCGACCATCGACCGTTGGGGCGGCTGGAACTCGAACGGCCTTCTGGCCGCGTTCGACCCGGCTAAGCTGGCGATGGACAACTACCTGCCGGGTCTGGCTGATGGCGCAGCAGGCACTCGGTCGCGCGACGGCGAAAACCTGATGTATGTTCCGTCCAACTGGGGCACCGAGGCGCTGGTCTACAACAAGGAAGCTGCTGTCCTTGGCGATCCGCCGTCGCTGGGCGCGCTGTTTGACGCGGCCAACCAGGCAGTTCTGCGTCCGCACTCGGCCCTTGCCGCGATGGGTCGCTGGCTGGACGCGACCGGCAAGCTGCCGCGTCCGTGGCTGGATGGCTACACCGACATGGGTGCCATGGTCGAACTGTGGGACATCGCGCTTGCGGCTGCTGTCGCTGCCAAGGGCAACGTCGTCCAGTTCTGGTCGGGCGAGAACGAAGCAAATGCCGGTTTCGTGGCCAACGGTGCGACGGTCGGCCTGTGCTGGGATTCGACCGGCTTCAACCTGCGCAACGACGGCTTTGGCTATGCGGCCCCTGCCGAGGGTGCGTTTGCATGGCACCAGGGCTTCGTGCTGATGAAGAACGCGGTCAACGTCGATCAGGCGCACGAACTGGCCAAGTGGGTTTCCACCGCCGAGGGTGCCGCCCTGTGGGCGACCGCCTTCTCGTCGAACCCGGTTGGCAAGGGCGCGGGCGACCTGCTCGATCCCGAAGTCGCGGCCTATTACAACGGCGCCTTCGACGACGCCAAGCTGGCTGCCCTGTGGTGGTGGCCGGACCAGTCGGCCGAGTTCATCGCCAAGCGCGGTGAATATGCCGACAAGTACAAGGCATCCTGATACAGGTCGGATGCCAAGGGACGCCGGACCCCGAAAGGGTCCGGCGTCTTTTTCATTTCGGAAAGACGATTGCGCGGCAAGAAAAGCATCGCCAAGCGTCAAATATCTGTCATAAAAATGTCATGTCAGGTTTATAGGCGACCTGCATGATCCCGGTCCGGCCGGTGCCGGTGCCCCAAGTTCGCCAAGTGCGAACCAATTCCAGGAGATTCTTCGTTGACAATCAAATCCTCTGTCAACCGGCGTGCATTCATGCAGCGCTCGGCTGCCGGCGCTGCTGCACTTGCCGCCCCGTCGCTGATCCCGTTCAAGGCGCTGTCCTCGTCGGGCGAGCTGAACTTCACCGGCTGGGCGGGCTATCCCCATCTGTCCGAAGTGGTGTTCCCCGCATTTGAGGCCGCAACCGGCATCAAGGTGAACTTCTCCGAAGTTCCGGATAACGACACGATTTTCGCCAATGCCAAGGTGGCCGCATCGGCCGGTGGCATCGACATGATCGAACCGACGATCGATGCGGTCGACCAGTATTTCACCAACGGCCTCTTGGGCGCGTGGGACGAAAGCAAGCTGGCGATGGGCAACTATCTGCCGGGCCTCGCCGATGGCGCGGCGGGCGAGCGGTCGCGCAAGGAAGGCAATCTGGTCTATGTGCCGTCGAACTGGGGCACCGAGGCGCTGGTCTACAACAAGGAAGCCGCCGTTCTGGGTGAGCCTGCTTCGCTGGCTGCCCTGTTCGACCCGGCCAACCAGGTCGTGCTGCGTCCGCGTTCGGCCTTGACCGCCATGGGCCGTCTGCTGGAAATCCAGGGCAAACTGCCCTTCCCGTGGCTTGAGGGCTATACCGATCTGGACAAGATGGTCCAGCTTTGGGACATCGCGCTGGCCGAGGCCGTCAAGGCCAAGGGCAACGTGGTCCAGTGGTGGGCTGGCGAAAACGAAGCCAACGCCGGTTTCGTCGCCAACGGTGCGACCGTGGGCCTGTGCTGGGATTCGACCGGCTACAACCTGCGCAACGACGGTTACGGCTATGCCGCCCCGGTCGAAGGTGCCTTCGCTTGGCACCAAGGCTTTGCGCTGATGGCCAATGCCGTCAACGTCGAGCAGGCGCATGAGCTGGCCAAGTTCATCTCCTCCCCCGAAGGTGCTGCAGGCTGGGCAACCGCTTTCTCGTCCAACGCGGTTGGCAAGGACGCGGCTCCGCTGATGAACCCGGATGTTGCGACCTATTACAACTCGGCCTTCGACGACGCCAAGCTGGCGGCGCTGTGGTGGTGGCCTGACCAGTCCGCTGATTTCGTCGCCAAGCGCGGCGAGTATTCGGACAAGTACAAAGCCTCGTAAGGCTTGGACTAAGATGCACGCGCCGGGTCCGAAAAGACCCGGCGCGCTGCTTTTTGGGCACAAGGGCACGTGCTGGCCGGGCGCTGGAACTATTGGAGGTGAAAAACTGGCAATAGGGATTGCGCCGTCGACCACGCCTGCTAGGCTTTCAAAAAAGCCAAGAAACGATCAGGGAAAAAGGGCGCCACGATGAGTGCTGGGATCGACCTCGACAATGTATGCTGCGACTTCGGAAATTTCCGGGCGGTCGACAATGTGAACGTAAGCATCCAGCCGGGTGAGTTCTTTTCGTTCCTTGGGCCATCGGGTTGCGGCAAGACCACGATCCTGCGGATGATCTCGGGGTTCACCGATCCGACCGGGGGGGCGATCCGCATCGGCGGCAAGGACGTCAAGGGCCAACGCCCGAACCAGCGTCCGACCGCGCTGATCTTTCAGAACCTGGCGCTGTTTCCGCTGATGCCGATCTGGGAAAACATCGCCTTCGGGCTGGAGGTGCGCGGCGTCGACAAGGCCACCCGCCGCAAAAAGGCCGAGGAATTGCTGGCGCTGGTCGATCTGCCCGGCAGCGCCGACAAGATGGTCAGCCAGCTTTCGGGCGGTCAGAAACAACGTGTGGCGATTGCCCGTGCGCTGGCGGTCGAGCCGGCGGTGATGCTGCTGGACGAACCCTTGTCGGCGCTGGACCTGAAACTGCGCCAGCACATGCGGGCCGAACTGCGCGCCATTCAAAAGCGGACCGGCGTCACCTTCATCTACATCACCCACGACCAGGGCGAGGCGCTTGCGATGTCCGACCGTGTCGGCGTCATGTCCCAGGGTCGCCTGCAGCAAGTGGCAAACCCGCGCGACATCTATAACAACCCGGTCAACGGGTTCGTGGCGTCCTTTGTTGGCGAAAACAACATCCTGACCGGCGAAATCGGCCACCGTGCCGACGGCATGGCCAGCTTTTCCACCGCGCTTGGGACTTTCCGCGCCCGGATCGCCGATGGGGTGACCAAGGGCAAGCTGTATGTCCGGCCCGAATTCATGTCCCTGCAGGATACAGCCGCAGTTGAAAACTCGGTGCCGGTCACGCTCAGCGAAGTGGCGTTCGAGGGCAACTTCATCTCGGTCCATGCTGTGGCTGAAAACGGTTTCAGCATGGCCGTCGAACTGCGCAACGACGGGTCGGGCACCGTGCCGCAGTCGGGCACGAAGATGCACATGGCCTTCGACGCTCGCAACGCCGCGATCCTGCCCGACTCCGACACCGCGGGGGCCTGAGCCATGCACGATCTTTTCCGCCGCT
>CAIXBE010000231.1 GCA_903917595.1 uncultured Rhodobacterales bacterium | reverse complement strand
TGTTCGCGACCGACCCGCCCTATCTGGTGGATTATGACGGCTCGAACCACCCGACCCGCAACAAGGATTGGTCGCAAAGCTATGGCGTGACCTGGGACGATTCCTCCCAAGGCGCGGAACTCTATGATGGCTTCATCGCCGCTGCCGTGGCGGAGGCGATTGCCGGGGATGCCGCTTGGTACTGCTGGCACGCCTCGCGTCGCCAGGCGATGCTGGAAGCCTGCTGGGAAAAGGCTGGGGCCTTCGTGCATCAGCAGATCATCTGGGTGAAGGACCGCGGGGTTCTGACCCGGTCCCACTACCTTTGGAAGCACGAGCCCTGTTTCATGGGCTGGCGCCGTCCGAACCGCCCGCCGAAGGTGGCCGAAGAAACGCTGCCATCGACATGGGCGCTGCCCAGCTTCGCCAAGGATGACCGGCCCGACCACCCGACACCGAAGCCGCTCGACGCCTTCGGGATCCCGATGCGCCAGCATGTGGCACGCGGCGGGCTCTGCTACGAACCCTTCTGCGGTTCGGGATCGCAAATCATGGCGGGCGAGACCAATGGCCGCCGGGTCTTCGCGATGGAAATCAGCCCGGCCTACATCGACGTGGCCGTCGAACGCTGGCAGGCCGACACGGGACGCGAGGCGATCCTCGACGGCGACGGTCGGACCTTTGGGCAGGTGAGAACCGAGCGGCTGGGCGACACCGCCGACGCCACTGCAGATGCCCCGGCCGAAATGCCGGAAGCAAACGCCGATCCAAAACCGACCCGCAAACGCAAATCCGCAGCCTGAGGCATGTATGACCTGGCTTTACCTTCCTCCGGGGACGCTTCCGGGGCCGGAGACGCATGCCTCTTCGGCCTCTCTCTCTGCTCCGGCGCTGGCGGGCTCGACCTCGGGCTTGCCATCGCCATCCCCGGATATCGTGCTGTGGGCCATGTCGAACGGGAAACCTACGCCGCAGCCACTCTCGTGGCGCGGATGGAAGACGCGTCCCTGGATCAAGCTGTTGTCTGGGACGACGTTGGAACCTTCGATGGCCGCCCATGGCGCGGCGCGGTGGACATCGTCACTGCGGGCTATCCGTGCCAGCCGTTCTCCGTGGCAGGCAAGCGCCGGGGTGCGGACGACCCACGCCATCTCTGGCCGCATGTCGCCCGCATCATCTGTGAGATCGAGCCGCCCTTCGTCTTCCTTGAGAATGTCGCCCATCATCTCCGCCTCGGTTTCCCCGAAGTCGCCGCAGGACTGGTCGGCATGGGCTACCGCCTTGCGGCAGGCCTCTTCACGGCGGCGGAAGTCGGCGCGCCCCACAAGCGCGAACGTCTCTTCATCCTCGCCATCCGCGAAGAGGACGAGCTGGCCGACCCCGCGCGCCTGCTCTGGCACCCGGTCGAGTGGCGGGAACCGGACGGAACTGCTGCGGCTGTGGCCGACGCCGAGGGCCAGCGCCAACGAGAACCGGCAGACCAAGCCGACGCCGTCGCAGGAAGCAGGCCAGCACGGGATGAACCTGGCGACGACGGCAGCCCTATGGCCGACGCCGCAGATCGACAGTTTCCGCAGCCGGGGTGGCGACAGGCGCGACGAGAAGGGTCTGGACCGGATGGCGCGCGACTGGCCGACGCCGATGGCGAACGATGGCTGCAAGCCGAGTGCAGGCAATCGGCGGACAGCCGACCTGACCCATGCGGCGGGCATGTGGATGACCCCGACGGCGCGGGATCACAAGGACGGGGCGACGACATTGGCGAACACGCCGGTGAACGGCCTGCTTGGCCGCCAGGTCCTGGCGACGCCGATGGCTGGGAGCAATACCTCCGATGCGCGCCGGACCTTGAACCCGCTGTTCGTCGAGGCGTTGATGGGCTGGCCCACCGGGTGGACCGGCTTCGCCTCTGTGGCAACGGCGTGGTCCCCTTGGTTGCGGCGCATGCGCTCAGAACTTTGGCAGCTGAATTGCTGGCCGATGGATGAGGTGGCGGCATGAAGCAGTCCCGCCTCATGTCGCTGGTCGAGGCCGTGGCCAATGTGGTCGTGGGCTACAGCGTCGCCGTCGTCACGCAGATCCTCATCTTCCCGATCTTCGGTCTGCACACGACGCTGGCGCAGAACCTGAAGATGGGCGCGGTTTTCACAATCGTCTCGCTCGGCCGCAGCTACGCCTTGCGGCGGTTGTTCGAGCGATGGCGACGCAACTGACCCCGCTGGCGGTGCCGGGCGACAGATGCTAGCTTTGGAGCATGTCCGACTGGCAACACATCGAGATCAACAACCACGGGACCATCGTCGTCCTGCGCCCGATTTTGGACGAGGGTCGGCAATGGTTCGAGGACAATGTCGGCGAACCTGAGCCGGGCGGCATCTACACCTGCGAACCACGCATGGCGCAGGACATCCTGCAGGCCGCCGCGCGCGATCTGCTGTCGATGCAATGAAAAACCGCCGCCCCTGATGGAACGGCGGCAATAGGATCTTCGGCGGCAAACCGATCAGGCAGCGGGCAGTCGATAGACCCGTCCGCGCCCCTCGACCTTCTCCGAGGTCACCTCGAGCCCGAGCTTCTTCTTCAGCGCTCCGGCCATCGCGCCCCTGATCGTGTGAGCCGCCCAGTCGAGAGCAACCATTATCTCCTCGATGGTCGCACCGTCCGACGCGCGCAGCATGGTGATCAGCTTGGCCTGCTTGGTGCCCTCGCGCGGCGTGCGCGCCTTGGGCGCGGCGTCTGGTTCGCTGGGGGTCTCGGGCGCGGGGCCTTCTGTCGGCGCGTCCGTCGCGCCCACTGGCGCGGTGTTCGCGTCTTCGGGCTCGATGCCGATGGCGGCGAGGCCTGCGTCGGTGGCGACCAGCGTTGTGCCGTGGCCATCGCCGGTTTCGCGCCACATGGGTTCGCCCTTGCGCAGGTCGGCATCGACTTCCTGCAGCAGGCCCTTGGCGATCATCGCGCCGACCACCTTGGCGGCGGCCCCGCCGCGCAGGCTTTCGGGCAGCGGCAGGGCGATGCGCTCGGGCCGCTGGGCGGCGGCGCTCAGGATCAGGGCTTGGGTGTCGGAAAGTTGGGTCATCGTCGTCTCCGTGTCGGGGCACGCGGGATGCGGGCCCTTCTACGAGGCCAAGCCCCGCAGGGCGGGGCTAGCGCGGTGGCTGAGTGGGTTACTCGGCGTGTTCGCCCTCGCCGAAAAGGAAATCGGTGATTTTCCGGAGGTCGCTGGAGACGCTGCTGATCGAGCCGACGCTGCCCCAATTGACCGCGTCCGGATCGAAGTTGAAATGGTCGTCGCTGAGCGCCTGAAGTCGGGCGAGCATCGCGTCGATCTCGGCCTTCTTGGCGATGAAGGCGTCGAGGGCTTTCGTGTTGTCTTGTGCGCGGCGGGTCATTTCGGTGGCTCCCAAGTGAGTTGCATCGTCCTTCTGAAAGGACGTTCGCTCTGTCCGCGATGCTTATCAACTCGATAAGCATATGTTTCTGAATGATAATCGGAGCCGCCAATGCAGGGCATGAGCGAGCGCCAGTACGCCGCGCATGTCGGCCTGTCGCGGGGCGCGATCCAGAAGGCGAAGACCGCAGAACGGCTTGTGCTTTTTGCCGATGGCAGCATCAACGCGGCCGCCAGCGATGTGCGCCGGGCGGAAACGACCGATCCTTCGAAGACCCGGAAGCCGCACGAACCGAAGCTGAAGCCAGTGCCAGAGGCGGCCGTTGCTGCTGTCGGCGACACGCTTCGCGAGCAGGGTCTGGCAGTGCCTGCTGTCGGTGGCGGCACCACCTATCTGCAGGCGAAGACTGCCAACGAAGTGCTGAAGGCGCAGGAGCGGCGGATCCGGCTGCAAAAGCTGAAGGGGGAGTTGATCGAGCGGGCCCGGGCGCTGTCGCTGGTGTTCCGGCTGGCGCGCGAGGTGCGGGATGCTTGGGTAAACTGGCCTGCGCGGTCGTCGGCATTGATGGCGGCGGAACTGGGCGTGGAACCGGCCGCAATGCAGAAGGCCTTGGAAAAACATGTCCGTGCCCACCTCGACGAACTTGCCGAGGTCCGGCCTGACTTCCGGTGAAACTGGCGACGACCTGACCGATTTCGACGGCGCCGCCGAAATCCTGCGCACCTGGGGCGCGGGGCTGACGCCCGATCCCGATCTGACCGTTTCGCAATGGGCCGACAAGCATCGGATGCTGTCGGGTCGGGCCTCGGCGGAACCGGGGCGATATCGGACGGCGCGCACGCCCTACATGCGCGAGATCATGGACCGGCTGTCACCCGGCGACGAGATGCAGCGCATCGTCTTCATGAAGGCGGCACAGGTCGGCGCGACCGAGGCGGGCAACAACTGGATCGGCTTTGCCATCCACCAGGCGCCGGGCCCGATGCTGGCGGTCCAGCCGACCGTTGAACTGGCCAAGCGCAACTCGCGCCAGCGGATCGACCCGCTGATCGACGAAAGCCCAGACCTTCGGGAGAGGGTCAAACCGGCGCGATCCCGCGATGCGGGCAACACCATGCTGTCGAAGGAATTCGCGGGCGGCATCCTGATCATGACCGGAGCGAACTCGGCTGTCGGGCTGCGCTCGACCCCGGCGCGCTACATCTTTCTCGACGAGGTCGATGCCTATCCGGCCTCGGCCGACGAGGAAGGTGATCCGGTCACGCTTGCCGAGGCGCGGTCGCTGACCTTCGCCCACCGGCGCAAGGTCTTCCTGGTCTCGACGCCCACCATTCGGGGTCTGAGCCGGATCGAACGGGAATACGAGGCCAGCGACCAGCGCCGGTTCTTCGTGCCGTGCCCGCATTGCGGCCAAGCGCAATGGCTGAAGTTCGACAGGCTGCGCTGGCAGAAGGGCAAGCCGGAGACGGCGGAATATCACTGCGAGGGCTGCGACCAGCCCATCGGTGAACACAACAAGACGGCAATGCTGGAGGGCGGTGAATGGCGGGCGACCGCCACTGCCGCCGATCCGACCACGGTCGGGTATCACCTCTCGGCGCTGTACTCGCCGATCGGCTGGCTGAGTTGGGAGCGGATCGTGCGATCATGGGAAGCGGCCCAAGGATCGGACGAGGCGATCAAGGCGTTCCGCAACACGATCCTTGGAGAGACTTGGGTCGAAACCGGGGAAGCGCCGGACTGGCAACGACTCTACGACCGACGCGAGCGTTGGAAATCCGGCACAGTGCCAGCGGGCGGGTTGTTCCTGACCGCCGGGGCCGATGTGCAGAAGGACCGGATCGAGGTCGATGTCTGGGCCTGGGGTCGGGGGTTGGAAAGCTGGCTGGTCGATCATGTCGTGATCGAGGGTGGGCCGGACCGGCACGACGCGTGGTCGGAATTGACGGCGTTGCTGGACCGGTCCTGGCCGCACGAACGCGGCGCACATCTTCGCATCGCCCGGCTTGCCATCGACACCGGCTACGAGGCTCCGGCAGTCTATTCCTGGTCGCGGGCGCAAGGGTTTGGGCAGGTGTCGCCAGTCAAGGGCGTCGAGGGGTTCAACCGCTCAAGCCCGGTGTCGGGGCCGACCTTCGTGGATGCGACCGAGGGCGGCAAGCGCCTGCGGCGTGGCGCACGGCTCTGGACCGTGGCGGTGTCGACTTTCAAGGCAGAAACCTACCGCTTCCTGCGGCTGGAACGGCCGACCGAAGAGGACATGGCAGAGGGGGCGGCGTTTCCGCCGGGCTCGGTGCATCTGCCGCACTGGGTCGAAAACGAATGGCTGAAGCAGTTCGTGGCCGAACAGCTGGTGACGGTGCGCACCAAGCGCGGCTTTGCCCGACTGGAATGGCAGAAGCTGCGCGAGCGCAACGAGGCGCTGGATTGCCGGGTCTATGCCCGCGCCGCCGCTTGGATCGCGGGCGCGGATCGCTGGACGGATGAGAAATGGCGCGATCTCGAGGATCAACTCGGGGCGGCGCCAACGGAAATCGATGGCGCGGGGCGGGTCAACCGGCCGCAAGCCGCACCCCAGGGAAAACGCCAGTCGGACTGGCTTGGCCGACGCGGAGGATGGTTTTGATGACCGACTGGACAGAAACGGAGCTGGCCGCATTGCGCAGGGCCTATGCCAGCGGCACGACCCGGGTCAGCTACGATGGAAAATCCGTCGACTACGGCTCGGCTGAGGATCTGCTGGGCCGCATCCGCACCATCGAACGCGCCATCGCTGGGACCGCACGGCCCCTGCCGATTGCCGGGTTGGCGGGCTTCAGCCGTGGGGATCGCTGATGCCCGCGAACTGGATGGACCATGCCATCGCCTCGGTCGCCCCGCGCATGGCGGCCCGGCGTGTGCTGGCGCGGCAGGCGTTTGAAACCCTGACGCGCGGCTATGATGGCGCGTCCAAGGGGCGGCGCACGGACGGGTGGCGCGCGCCGGGGTCCTCGGCAGACACCGAGATCGGCGTCGCCGGGGCGCTTTTGCGTGACCGGATGCGCGATCTGGTGCGCAACAACCCGCATGCGGCCAAGGCCGTGGCGGTGCTGGTGAACAACATCGTCGGCGCAGGGATCATGCCGCGCGCCGCCAGCGGCGACGATAATCTGGACCGCAAGGTCGATGCGCTCTTCGAGCGCTGGACGGCGGAGTGTGATGCCGATGGTCAGCTGGATTTCTACGGGCTGCAGACGCTGATTTGCCGCGAGATGGTCGAGGCGGGCGAGGTGCTGGTGCGTCGCAGGTTACGCCGGTCGTCGGATGGCATGCCGGTACCGTTGCAGTTGCAAGTGCTGGAGGCTGACTTTCTCGATGCCACCAAGTCCAGCAACGTTGGCGCGGGTCGTATCGTGCAGGGGATCGAGTTCGACCCGGTCGGAAAACGCCGGGCTTACTGGCTGCTCCCGGAACACCCCGGCGATGCCCATGGTGCCTTACGCAGCGGTCTGGACAGCCGCCCGGTTCCTGCGACCGAAATCGCCCATGTCTATGAAAAACAGCGCACTCAGGCCCGCGGGGTTCCCTGGGGCGCGCCGGTGATCCGGTCCTTGCGCGATCTCGACGACTATGAAGTGGCCGAGCTGGTCCGCAAGAAGACCGAGGCCTGCGTCACCGCCATCGTCTTCGGCGATGACGAGTCCCAGCAGGGCATCGCGCCCACCGTGGTGGATGCCGATGGCAACCGGGTCGAGCAGTTCGAACCAGGGCTGATTGCCTATGCACGCGGCGGCAAGGACATCCGCTTCAACCAGCCGTCCGCCACCGGTGGCTATGGCGAATACAAACGGGCCAGTCTGCACACGATCTCCGCCGGGTTCCGGGTGCCTTACGAATTGCTGACCGGGGACCTGTCCCAGGTCAATTATTCCTCGATCCGGGCCGGGCTCGTGGAGTTCCGCCGCCAGATCGACGCCGTCCAGTGGCAGCTGTTCATCCCGATGTTTTGCGCCCCTGTCTGGCGCTGGTTCACCGAAACGGCATGGGCGGCGGGCCAGATCCCGTCGCCCGATGTGCCGGTGGAATGGTCGCCGCCGAAGTTCGAAGCGGTCGATCCGCAGAAGGACGCGATGGCGAACCTGCTGTCGATCCGGTCGGGTACGATGACGCTGGCGGAGGTAATCGCCCGACAGGGCCGCAACCCCGACGCCGTACTGGCGGAAATCGCCGCGACCAATGCCAAGCTCGATGCGCTCGGCCTCGTTCTCGACAGCGACCCGCGTCGCGTTACGAAAACCGGCAGCGCGCAAACGAGCGACCCCGCCAGCGATCCAGCCGCTGACCCAGAAGACGACCCGGCGCAACCCGCCGCCGCCCAACAGGACTGACCCCATGGACACGATGATCGAACTGCCGGCCATGCGCCGGACGGCGGAGCTTGCGCCGAACACGGCCGATGCGCAGGCCCGCACCGTCGAGGTGGTCTGGTCGGCCGGGGCCCGGGTCCGCCGCGCCAGCTTCTTCGGCGAGCCTTACGACGAGGAACTCAGCCTCGACCCCACCCATGTGCGGCTGGAACGGTTGAACGCGGGCGCGCCTTTCCTGAAGGTGCATGAATTGGGCGCGCTGGACGCGGTCATCGGCTCTGTGGTCCCCGGTTCGGCCCGCCTTGAAAACGGTCGGGGCATCGCGCTGGTCCGGATCAGCGAACGCGACGATGTCGAGCCGATCTGGCGCGACATTCAGGCGGGGCACATCCGGGCGGTCTCCATCGGCTACCAGGTCCACCGCTTCGAGGTCTCCAAGCCCGATGGCGGCCGCGAGTTGTGGCGCGCGGTCGATTGGACACCTTTCGAGGTGTCCGCCGTGCCGGTCGGGGCCGACCCCGCCGCCGGTTTCCGCGCCCAGCAATCCCTTCACGACTGCGTCCTTCATCGCCGGGACGCTTCCACCCCCCGACAAGGAGCATCCCCGATGACCGACCCGACCCAGACCCCGGCCGCAGCGGCCGCCGAACCCCATGCGACCGAGGAGACCCAGATGACCGATCCCACCAATACCGGTGGCGAACCGCAGGCGCGTGCTGTCGAGACGCGCACGCTGCCGCCGGCCGCCCTGACTACCCCGCCCGACACCGAGGCCATTGCCACTCGGGCCCGCGAGGGTGAGCGCGACCGCGTCTCCACCATCTACGATCTCGCAGGCCGTCTGAACCTCGAGCGCGGCTTTGCGGACGATTTGGTCAAGCGCGGTGTGACCGTAGACGAATCTCGCCGCCTGATCCTCGACCAGGTCGCGGCCAGGTCGGACGAAACCCGCACCTTTCCGCATGTCTCCATCCCGCTCGGCGGCCGAGACGAACGCGTGACCCGCCGCGACGCCGTGGCCAACGCGCTGCTGCACCGCTACAGCCCGACGCTGTTCCAGCTGGACGACTCGGCCCGCCAGTACCGCGGCATGTCACTTCTGGAACTGGCCCGCGAAAGCCTGACCAATGCCGGGGTGAACACGCGCGGCCTCTCGCGCGACGAGGTGGCGACGCGCTCGCTGCATTCGACCTCCGACTTCCCCGAAATCCTGTCCGCCGTCACCAACAAGACGCTGCGGCAGGCCTACGAGACCTATCCGCGCACCTTCATGTTGTTCTGCCGCCAGGTGCTGGCCACCGACTTCAAGGCGATGAACCGGGTGCAGCTCGGCGAAGCGCCGCAGCTGCTGGAGGTAGGCGAAAGCGGCGAGTTCAAGCGCGGCACGCTCGGCGAGAGCAAGGAAAGCTACAAGGTCAAGACCTATGGCCGGGTAGTCGCGATCACCCGTCAGACCCTGATCAACGACGATCTGGATGCCTTCACCCGGATCCCGGCGATGTACGGCAACTCCATCGCGCAGCTGGAAAGCGACGTGGTTTGGGGCATCATCACCGCCAACCCGGCGATGGCGGACGGCAACGCGCTGTTCCACACCACGCACAAGAACCTAGCCGGGACCGGCACGGCGTTGGCGGTCGATGCGGTGGGCGCGGCCCGTGCGGCGATGGCGCTGCAGACCGGCGTCGACAAGAAGACCGTGCTGAACATCCGCCCGGCCTTCCTGATTGTGCCTGCCGCATTGGAACTCAAGGCCGAGCAGTTGGTGGCGCAGAACCTTGTGCCCGCCGACAGCACCAAGGTTGTGCCGCAATCGATCCGGACGCTCTCGCCCATCAGCGAGCCGCGCCTTGATGCAGCCAGCGCCACCGCTTGGTATCTGGCAGCTTCCCCCAACCAGATCGACACCATCGAATACGCCTATCTGGAGGGTCAGCAGGGTGCCTATATCGAAACCCGCAATGGCTTCGACGTCGACGGGGTCGAGATCAAGTGCCGCCTCGACTTCGGCGCCAAGGCCATCGACTGGCGCGGTCTGTACAAGAACCCCGGCGCATAACCTGCGCCTCATTCTGAACCCTGACACGCGGGCGGTCCAGACGGGCCGCCCATCGTCTTTTCACAAGGATCCCCACCATGAAAAACTACGTCCAGCCCGGCAATGTTATCACCCTGACCGCGCCCTATGCCGTAGCATCAGGCGATGGCCTCCTCGTCGGTGCCATCTTCGGCGTCGCTTCTGGCACCGCCGCCCTTGGCGAAGCGGTCGAGACCGCGGTCGAGGGCGTCTACGATCTGAAGAAGGTCGCCTCGCAGGCATGGGCCGCTGGCGACAAGATCTATTGGGACAACACGGCGAAGAACACGACCAAGACCCTGACCTCGAACACGCTGATCGGCGTGGCGACCGAGGCTGTGGCAGGCGGGGCCACCGATCTGATTGGTCGGGTGCGGCTGAACGGCGCGTTCTGATGTCCGCCTTTGCCGCCGCAGTCGGCGCGCTCTTCGCCGATCCGAATATGGGGCGGGACGCGGTCTACATCGCCGATGGCGGTGCGCCGGTATTGGTGCGCGTCGTCGCGCGGCGTGCCGATGCCGTTACCGACTTCGGCGATGCCCGGCTCTGGTCCGAAACCACGCGTTTCGACCTACGCGTGGCCGAGGTGCCGAACCCGCGTCCCGGCGACCGACTCGAGATCGACAGCGAAGCTTTCCTCATTCAGGGCGAACCTGTCCGTGATCGCGAACGGCTGGTCTGGACCGTTAATCTGCGCCCGGCATGAAACTGAACCTCGCCATCGATCCCGACATTGTCGCCCTGATGGCGGCCGAGGTCGCGGCCGGAGAACGCGCTGTCACAGCGGCCATGCGCGAGGCCGGGACCGGCCTGAAATCCGCCTGGCGCGGCCAGATCACTGGCGCGGGACTGGGCACGCGACTTGCCAACTCGATCCGCTCCGCCAGCTTCCCGAAATCCGGCGAAAGCCTGAACGCGGCGGCGCTGGTCTGGTCAAACGCCCCGGTGATCATCGGCGCGCATGACGCCGGCCCGCTGATCCGCTCGAAGAACGGGTTCTGGCTGGCAATCCCCACGCTCGCAGCAGGCAAATCCACCCGTGGCGGCCGGATCACCCCCGGCGAATGGGAACGCCGCACCGGCCTGCGCCTGCGGTTCATCTACCGCCGCCGGGGCCCGAGCCTGCTGGTGGCTGAAGGGCGACTGAACACCAAGGGCCGGGCGGTGGCGTCACGGTCGAAAACAGGCAAGGGCGTCGTCACCGCGCCGATCTTCCTGCTGGTGCCGCAGGTCAAGCTACAGAAGCGGCTAGATTTGGCGCGGGATGCCGAACGGGCAGTGGATGGGGTGCCGGGGATGATCGTGGCGAACTGGTTGGAGGCGCGCTAGAGTTTATCCGGTGCCTGAGTGTCTAAACTGCTGATCTCATCTAAGCAGTAAATTGGTTTGTCCAGGGACATCACCAAGATGCCTATGTAGAAGCGGCTGCAATGATGCACGGGATGGAATAAACGACTCGTTATAGCCGAAGTCGTGCCAATCAATATCGGCTCGTGCGCCAAGCCTATCTTGGTGCATCTTGTCGCGCACCTCCTTCACACGGCGGACATTTGCATCAAGTTGCGCTGCACCGGCTGGGTCGAACTCACGGCAAAGTGCTGCGATCCAGTCATTGGTATTGACGCGCACGCCGGTGGAGCCGTCGTCACCAATTCCTGCGAGGTGATGTACAGATCCAAGGCCCTCGCAAACCGAAAACACGCCGACGCTGAACTCGAAGTTCATGATCTGGAAGTAAGGTTCGAACAGCACTGATCTGCCCGATACCCGCTCCCCGTGCGGAACGATAAGACCAGCCTTCATCTCAAGGCCGACCAAGATGTGCTTTAGGTTAGAATTCAGCCTTCTCCGTACGTCTGGGTGAATGCCAGCTGGGACTGCCCTGATCAGCCAGGGAACCCAATCCACGGAGGCAGAAAGCG
>CAIXBE010000230.1 GCA_903917595.1 uncultured Rhodobacterales bacterium | reverse complement strand
CGTCGCTACGTCCTTGATCGTCGCCATGTAATCCTGTTCATCGCAAGTTTGGGCTTGTGAGGAGCACCTACCAGAGTCCTGCCAGATTGACTCCATATAATCGGGAACGTAGCATTAGGTAATCGATTAACAAGGGCAGACAGAGCGAAGGTTACAGGATTTGTCGCAGTCTGCCCGCTGAACACAGGAACCAGATATGGCTCAGAAGCTTCGGATCGGTGTCCTGGGTGCGGCAGGTATCGCCCGCGCCGCAGTTGTTCCGGCGATCCAGGCGTCGCGCAACGCAACCCTTGTCGCAATCGCCTCTCGCAATCCAACAAATGCAAACTGGGTGAAGCAGGCAGGTATCCCCCTGGTCGAAGGCTACGACGCGCTGTTGCAAAGGGATGACATCGACGCTGTCTACATTCCGCTTCCCAACCACGAACACGCCCCATGGACCAAACGCGCGGCCGACGCTGGCAAAGCCGTCATGTGCGAAAAACCCATCGCCCTGAATGCCGATGAGGCGGCCGAGGTCGTGGCCCATTGTGCCCGAAAGAACGTCGTCCTGATGGAAGGGTTCATGTACCACTTCCATCCCCAGCATACGCGTGCGCGTGCCATCATTGACGCCGGAACGATTGGCGACCCGATCGAGGTTCACGCCCATCTGTCCGTCGATCTGATGTCACCCGCCGATCCGGCCAACGTACGTTTTGATCCTGCAAAGGGCGGCGGCGCACTTTTGGACATGGGGTGCTACACGGTCCACATCGCCCGAAGCGTCTTCGGCTGCGAGCCCACTTCGGTCCTCGCCAGATGGACCATCGACCCGGAGTTTGGCGTGGACACCGACACGGCGGCGATCCTGGAATTCCCGGGTGGGCGAACCGCCAGCATCAGTTGCTCGTTTCGCGGCAACGGCCAGGGGATTTACCGCGTTGTCGGGCGGAACGGCGTCATCGACTTGCCCCGAGGGATCATTGCGGGCCTCGGTTCACGGATTGCTGAAACCGTGGTCGCCGTCACAGACCCCGACGGATACCGCAGAGAAGACCTGATTCCGGGGGCCGATCACTACCGTCTGATGGTCGAGCACTTCGCTGACGTCATCCTCGACGGCGTTCCGCTTGTCAGACCCGGAAACGATGCGGTGCTGAACATGCGCGTCCTTGATGCAATTGCCGTCTCGGCAAGGGAGGGGCGCAGGATCATGGTCCCAACCTGACGCCCTTTGAGCGGTGGTCGCAAGCTATCCGGTTGCCTACTCGGTGTCTGCGGCATGCTTCTTGCTCCCCGGCCTAGGGTCAGTTCCCGTCTGGCTGCTTGTGGCTGGCCTGTCAGAATGATGCTGGCCTTCATCCAAGCAGGTGGAATGGCACCGGTCCTTCTCTGCAAAGTGCCATAGTAAACCTGAGCTAAAACTCGATCCTTCGATTGGTTTCTGATGGTTCGACTCTGTCCTCTCATCCGTTTGGATGAAGATTGCCAGGATAGCCTTCCCCTTGGCGGCGGCGATATGGACCATTCCAGAGCCGGATCGACGAGCGGCCCTGCCAGCCACGTGGCGTCTACAAACGGGCCGCCACACCCCCGAACGCCCTGGCTTCCACAGGGTGGATTCTGGCTCGGGTGGCTTCCTCAAACTGGCTAAGGTGGATTCCGCAAAAGAATCCAGCTTGGCCAAGTCGTGATTCCGTAAGCCACTGATGACGCGTCTCCTTTTCTGCAAATGCGTGCCAAGTGGATTCCAAGTGGATTCCCCGGTGAAAGTGCCTGCCGCTAGCGACATGCCGCGCTGCGCCCCCCCGCATACAAACAGGGCCG
>CAIXBE010000229.1 GCA_903917595.1 uncultured Rhodobacterales bacterium | reverse complement strand
TCACCGCCGGCGCCAAGGCGCTGATGCAGGGTCGTGAAGAAGGCGGTGTCCAGATAGACCTTGCGGTCAGCCGGGCAATAGAAGGGTCCCGTAGCCTCGGAGGCACCACCGCAGGCGGATTTGGTGGCGTCGGAAAACAGGACCAGCGTCGCGGGGCGGTAGGTGCGACCAAGCTGCGATTTGAAGACGCGGGCCCAGATCACCTCGGTATCGGCCAGCACGTCCGAGACGAATTCCCCCTCGGCCTGCTCGACGGCGGTCAGGTCAACCGGGGTGCCAGTGGACGGGCTGTCCATCCCGCCCGGGCCAAGAAGCTGGCTGGGATCGACGCCCAGAAACAAGGCGATCAGGACGACGACGATCACCCCGACCCCGCCAACCCCGCCCGCCTTTGCCGCCCCGCCGCCGACACGACGGCGATCCTCGATGTTGCTGCTTTGCTTGCGACCACGCCACTGCATATCGTCACCTTTCACCTGAACGCCGGGGGTCGACCCGGTCAAAATCATGCCAATCCTAGCCGCGCGCAAACGCCTGCGAAAGCGAAACCGCGCGTGCACCATGCTGTGACTTTCCCCGGCGCGGACTGAGGCCTATAGACAGGGCGAACCAGTCACGGAATCCACAACATGCTTTTTCCCCGACGCAACCTGACCCTGCTTGCAACCCTAGGCTCGGCGGGCCTGCTGGGCGGCGCCTTTGCCTTTCAGTACATTGGCGGCATGGCCCCCTGCCAACTTTGCTTGTATCAACGCTGGCCGCATGGTGCCGCGATCCTGATCGGCCTTCTGGTGCTGGCGACCGGCTGGCGCGGCCTTGCCTGGGCCGGGGCGCTTGCGGCGCTGGCCACGGCGGGGATCGGGATGTTTCACGTCGGGGTCGAGCAGTTGTGGTGGGAAGGCCTTGCCACCTGCACCGCCGGTTCGATCTCGGGCATCTCCACCGCCGACCTTCTGAACCCCGCTGCCGATGTTGCCGCTCCGGTGCGCTGCGACCAGATTGCCTGGTCGCTGTTTGGCATCTCCATGGCAGGTTGGAACGTGATCCTGTCGCTGGGGCTGGCCGGGGTCTGGGTTATGGCGGCGCGCAAGGCTGATTGAGGCCGCGCTTGTCCCAGCGGGGGCGCTTCGCCCCCCGCACCCCCAGAGAGTATTTGTGAAAAGAGCAAATCCCGGGGCCGGTTTCAGCCGCAAAGGCGGGCGTGTTCCTGGATTGCGAAGCGGTCGGTCATGCCGGCCACGTAGTCTGCGACGATGCGGGCAAGCTGCGTCTGGTCCTTGGCTGCGGTCACATCCGCCTGCCATTCGACCGGAAGCAGGGTTGGCGTCGCCATGAACAGCGGGAAGAGATCGTCAATCACCTGCGTCACCTCGGCCCGCACGGCCATCACCGACGGGGCGCGATACATGCGGGTAAAGAGGAAACTGCGCACGGCTTTCAGGTCCTGATACAGCGGCTTGGAAAAGCGGATGACGGTCGTGCCAAGCTGGCGGATATCGTCCACCGACTTTGGCTGCGCCGAAGCCAGCCGGTTCTGCGCCACCGCGATCACGTCTTCGACCATGCGGCCAAAGACCCGGCGCAGAGCCTCATGCCGGCGGCGCATCTTTTCAAGGCCGGGATATGCGCGGTCAACTTCTTCAAAAGCCGGACCGGTCACGGGAAGCTGCATCAGGTCGCTTTCCGTGAACAGACCCGAACGCAAGCCGTCATGCAGGTCATGGTGCGAATAGGCCACGTCATCGGCAATGGCCGCCACCTGCGCCTCGGCAGAGGCATGGGTGTGAAGGTCAAGGTCCCACAGCGCGTTCACCTCGGCCAAGGCATAGGGGAGCGGTCCCGCATGTTTGGCATCGGCATTTGGCCCCGTCACCGGGCCATTGTGCTTGGCTATGCCTTCCAGCGTCTCCCAGGACAGGTTCAGCCCGTCGAAATCGGCGTAGTGGCGTTCCAGCCGCGTCACGATCCGCAGCGCCTGCGCGTTGTGGTCAAAGCCGCCGTACGGGGCCATCAGCCGTTCCATCGCGTCTTCGCCAGTGTGGCCAAAGGGGGTGTGGCCAAGGTCATGGGCCAAAGCCACCGCCTCGGCCAGATCGGTGTTCAGGCCAAGCACCCCGGCAATGGTGCGGGCGACCTGTGCCACCTCGATCGTGTGGGTCAGGCGGGTGCGGTAATAGTCGCCCTCATGTTCGACAAAGACCTGGGTCTTGTGCTTCAAACGGCGGAAGGCGCTGGAATGGATGATCCGGTCACGGTCGCGCTGGAAGGGCGAGCGGAAGGACGACAGCCGTTCCGGCCACAGCCTGCCGCGCGTCTGGTCGGGCTGGCAGGCATAGGGGTGCAGCATCGGGGGCTTCTCTTGTTCGGCGCGGTTTTGTGACCTATATTCCACAGCAAAGCCAAAGGATACGTGAACAGAATGGAACTGACGCTTCCGCCCCGGGTCACCGACCGCGCCTTTGCCCGTCTGGCCGAAATTGCCGCCGCGATGGGCGCCCCGCGCCCTTTGCGGGTGGCCGTCGATGGTGGCGGTTGTTCGGGGTTTCAGTATTCGATCACGTTGGATGATCCTGCGACCGACGATCTGGTGCTGGAAAAGGACGGACAGCGCGTGCTGGTTGACACCATCAGCCTGCCGTTCCTGTCGAATGCCGTCATCGACTTTACCGACGAACTGATCGGCGCGCGGTTCGTGGTGGAAAACCCGAACGCCAAGTCCAGTTGTGGCTGCGGCACAAGCTTTTCGATGTAACAGCCGGTTTTCGCTGGCCGGGTCTGAATGCCACGCTAGATACCCCCTCAGGAATGGAGGGCGGGCAATGACGGTTACCTTGATGCTGGGGTCCGCGCCGATGGCGGCGGAGGCAGCAGTCTGGCCACGCGCGCCCTTTGACACGATCATCGCGATCAACAACGCCTGGCGCATCCGGCCGGATTGGGATGCGGCGGTCTATCCATGGGATTTTCCGCCCGACCGGCACCCGGTTGCTGGCCGCGGGCAAAGGCTTGTGACCGAGGACGACTTTGTGCCTGCGCAGAACGCGCTTGGCGGATTTGTCTACGCTGGGGCCACAATGGCGTTCACTTCTGCCTATTGGGCATTTTCTGCCCTGAAACCAAAGGTCATCGCAGTCTTTGGCTGCGACATGCACTATCCCCGGAACGGCAAGACGCATTTCTACGGCACTGGCGCTCCCGATCCCCTGCGCGCCGACATCACCCTGCGCTCGCTGGAGGCGAAGTCGGCGCGGTTGATGGTGTTGGCCGCCATGCAGGGCTGCGCGATGGTGAACCTGTCGACTGGCCCCTCGCGGTTGGTCTTCCCCCGGACCTCGCCCGCGGCAGCGGCGGCCGTGCGACCCGAAGCTTGGTGCACCGATCTTGCGGCGCAGGCCCTCGCGCGTGAGGCGGCGCTGGATTACCGGGTCCCCTCGGGCCGGTACTGGGAGGAGCTTGACCGCTTTGACCCGTTGGAGATCGACCGCATCGACGCCCTTTGGCTGGCCGCCGCCACCCGTCCGTTGCAGCAGACCGCTTGATAACCGGCACGCGCCGGGCCTAGAACGGTGGAAATCGGAGGGACCCATGAAAATCGCCAGCTTCAACATAAACGGCATAAAGGCCCGGCTGGAGGCGTTAACGGCATGGCTGACCGAGGCCGCGCCCGATGTCGTGGTGCTGCAGGAAATTAAGTCGGTGGACGAAAATTTCCCCCGCGAACACTTTGAGGCGATGGGCTACCGGGTCGAAACCCACGGACAAAAGGCGTTCAACGGGGTGGCGATCCTGTCGAAGCTTCCCCTGGCCGACATCCGCCGCGGCCTGCCCGGCGATGACAGCGACGAACAGGCGCGCTGGATCGAGGCGGTGGTGGACGGCCCCCGGCCGATCCGGGTTTGCGGGCTTTATCTACCGAACGGCAATCCGGTGCCGGGGCCAAAGTATGACTACAAGCTGGCATGGATGGCGCGGATGGAGGTTCGGGTGCGCGAGCTTCTGGCGACCGAGGAAGCCTTTGTCTGCCTTGGCGATTACAACGTGATCCCGCAGGCCATCGACGCGGCCAAGCCGGAAAACTGGACGACGGACGCGCTGTATCTGCCGCAAAGCCGCGACGCCCTGCGCCGGATGGAGAACCTTGGCCTGACCGAAGCGGTCCGCACCCGCCTGCCCGGTCCCGGGGTCTATACGTTCTGGGATTTTCAGGCCGGTGCCTGGGAGCGTAACAACGGCATCCGCATCGACCATGTGATGCTTAGCCCTCAAACCGCCGACCGGCTGGAGGATGCAGGCATCGACAAGGCCACACGCGGCGGTGACAAGCCATCAGACCATGTGCCGGTCTGGGTGCGGCTTGCCGCCTGATCCCATGACTTGTCCCGACACCTGGTATACCCGCACCGCCAACGACCGGCGCACCCGCCCTGCCCTGACCGGGCAGGCCGAGGCCGATGTGATCATCATCGGGGCTGGCCTTGCAGGCCTGACCACGGCGCTGGAACTGGCGCGGGCGGGGCTGCGGCCGCTGGTTCTGGAGGCGCAGTCGGT
>CAIXBE010000228.1 GCA_903917595.1 uncultured Rhodobacterales bacterium | reverse complement strand
GCGCGCGGCCGTGGTTGACCCAGGTGCGTTTGAGATTACCGGCGGCCTCACGTTCGATCAGGGCCGAGAGGGGCTGTGAAGAGAAGCTCCACACCGCATCCACGTCCATGTGTCCGGCCAGAGACTTTGCCAGATCGGCGGTGGGGCCGGTGACGATGTTGACCACGCCCTCCGGCAGGTCGGACGTGTCCAGCACCTGATAGAAATCGGTGGCGGACAGGGGGGCCGCACCGGGGACAAGGATGCAGGTGTTGCCCATCGCGATGGCGGGGGCCATGACCGAGATGAGGCCGAGGAGCGGGCATTCGTCGGGCAAAAGCGCGCCGATCACGCCGCAGGGTTCGTTCATCGCCAGCGCGATGCCGCGGATCGGCACGGATTTGGCGGACCCGTCGTATTTGTCGGCCCAGGCGGCATAGGTGAACAGGCGCTGGATGCTCGCGTCGACTTCCTCGGTCCCGGGCTTCCCGGTCAGGTCCTGCAGTCGCGCAGCGAACTCGGTCGCGCGGGCAGAAAGGTTCTCGGCGATGAAATACAGGACCTGCGCGCGGTTGTAGGCCGTTGTTTTCGCCCAGCCTTTGGCGGCATGCGCAGCCTCGACCGCGTTCCTAATATCCTTGCGGTTGCCGATGCCGACATGACCCAGAAGCTTGCCTTTGGGCCCGTAGACCGGCTGCGAATAGCCTGAATCGGGCCGGGCCTGCTTGCCGCCGACATACATCTTGGCGGTGCGGTCAAGTGTGTCGACCACGGGGTCCGTGGGGGCCGGGATTGCAGTCTGAGGTTTCAGGGCCACGGGTTTGGCGGCGGGTTTGAGGTAGGCCATCAGCCCTTCCCATCCGCCCTCGCGCCCAAAGCCGCTTTCGCGGACACCACCAAAGCCAGCGGCGGCGTCGAAAAGGTTGGTGGCGTTGACCCAGACGACCCCGGCGCGCAGTTTCGGGGCGATGTCGAGGGCAAGGTTGATGTTTTCCGTCCAGACCGTCGCCGCAAGGCCGTATCTGGTGTTGTTGGCCAAGGCGACGGCCTCTTCCGGGGTGCGGAAGGTCATGGCGACCAGCACCGGGCCGAAGATTTCTTCCTGCATCAGCGTCGAGGCGGTGCCAAGGCCGGTGATCAGCGTGGGCGGATAAAAGCAGCCCTGCGGGACGGCGGTCTGGGCGACGTAGTGCTCGCCTTCAGGGTTGTTCGCGACAAGATCGGTGATCGTCTGCAACTGGATGGGGTCGACGATGGCACCCACGTCGATGGACTTGTCCAAGGGGTCGCCGATCCGCAACCCGTCCATCCGGCGTTTGAGTTTGTCATAGAACCGGGGCGCGACCCCCTCTTGCACCAGAAGGCGGGAGCCCGCGCAGCAGACCTGGCCCTGGTTGAACCAGATGGCGTCCACAAGACCCTCGATGGCTGAATCAAGGTCGGCGTCGTCAAAGACGATGTAGGGCGATTTGCCGCCAAGCTCCAGTGTCAGCGCCTTGCCGGTGCCTGCGGTGGCAGCCCTGATGCGCTTGCCGACGGCGGTGGAGCCGGTGAAGGCAATCTTGTTGACGGGCGCGTCCACCAACGCGGCGCCGGTGCTGCCGTCGCCGGTGACGATGTTCAGGACACCGGGTGGCAAGCCCGCCTCACGGCTGATTTCAGCGAAAAGAAGCGCGGTGAGGGGGGTGTATTCGGCGGGTTTCAGAACCACGGTATTGCCTGCGGCCAGCGCCGGGGCGACCTTCCACGACAGCATCAGCAGCGGGAAGTTCCACGGGATGACCGCGCCGCAGACACCAAGCGGTTGCAGGTCGGGGTGTTCGCTGGGCAGAAGCTGGGCAAGGCCTGCATGGTAGGAAAAGTGCCGCGCGACCAGGGGCACGTCGATGTCGCGGCTCTCGCGGATCGGTTTGCCGTTGTCGAGGGTTTCCAGCACAGCAAGCAGGCGGGAATGTTTCTGCGTCAGACGCGCCAGCGCATAAAGATACTGCGCGCGTTTGTGGGCGGGCAGGGCGGCCCATTTCGGCTGGGCACGGCGGGCGGCGGCGACGGCTTTGGCCACGTCAGCCTGCGTGCCTTGCGTCACTTGGGCCAGTGGTTTGCCGGTGGCGGGGTTGGAGGTGGTGAAGGTCTCGCCCGGTTTGGTGAAGGCGCCGTCGATGAAATGGCCGAAGGTGCCGTTGTGTCTGGCGATCCAGGCAAGGGCTTCGGTGGCGGATTCGGGGGCGGGGCCATAAGCCATGCTGTCGAAGATTTCCTTGATGGTCATGGGCTTGCGTCCTCGGCTGTCGGGCTGGTTCGGAAGGTGGGCAGATCGCCCACCCTACGGGGGCGGGCTTATCCCATCGCGTGGCGGTTGGCGGCAGAGTAGTGGCCGGTCAGGTGGTGTTCCAACTGACGTTCGATGTCGCCCAACAAGGACGACGCGCCAAAGCGGAACAGGTCGGGTTGCAGCCACGGATGGCCAAGTTCGTCTTTCATCAGCGACAGATAGACCAGCGCGTCCTTGGCTTTGGCAATGCCGCCAGCGGGTTTGTAGCCAACCTTGAAGCCGGTGCGGGCCTCATAATCCCGGATGCAGCGGACCATGGTCAGCGTCACCGGAAGGGTCGCGTTGACGCCCTCTTTCCCGGTCGAGGTCTTGATGAAATCGGCCCCGGCCATCATGCAGATCAGGCTGGCGCGGGCGACGTTGCGCAGGGTGCCAAGTTCTCCCGTCGCAAGGATCGCCTTGACATGAGCGTCACCACAGGCGGCGCGCATCTCGGCCATTTCGTCGTAAAGCGCCTGCCAGTTCTGGGTCAGGACATGGCGGCGGGAAATGACGATGTCGATCTCACGCGCCCCGGCGCGGGTGCTTTCGCCGATCTCGGCGATGCGGAGCCTGAACGGCGAAAGGCCCGCTGGGAAACCGGTGGAGACGGCGGCGACCGGGATCGAGGTGCCTTCAAGGGCGCGGACGGCGGTCTCGACCATGTCGTGATAGACGCAGACCGCCCCGGTGGTCAGGCCGGGCATCCCCAACTTCTCCAGCATGCCCTGCGACACCGGTTGGCGGGCCTTGGCGCACAGGCGCTGGACGCGGCCGGCGGTGTCGTCACCCGAAAGCGTGGTCAGGTCGATAAGGCTGATGGCCTTCAAAAGCCAGGCCGCCTGCCATTCCTTTTTCACCGACCGGCGACCGGGCAAGGTGGCGGCGCGGCGTTCGATGGCGGAGGTGTTGGCCTGCACGGCGGCGACCCAGTCAAGGTCAAGCGCCATGCCGGGGTTCCGGGCGTGGGTGACCTGGGGCAGAAGGCCCGATACGGGCGGGGACAGCGTGGTCATGGGGGTTCCCGGTGCAGGGTACTGGACCCTTAGACGATGGCACGCGGGGGCAAGTGCCGCAAGAGGCTTGGGGTAAAAAATTGACCGGATGGTCAAGTTTTGGCAGTTGTGGTTGACGTTGCCCAGGGAAAGGTGCCTTTTGCGCGACAAGACGCCCGACAAAGAAAGCGCACCATGCATGATCTGGACCTGACGGGCCACTGGGCCGGCATCCTGTCGCTGGTCATCTTCGTTCTGGCCTATGTGCTGGTGATCTTCGAAGAAGCCACCCACATGCGCAAATCCAAGCCGGTGATGCTGGCGGCGGGCCTGATCTGGGCGCTGATCGGCGTCGCCTATGCCATGGCCGGCCAGTCCGACACCGCGCATCACCACGCGGCCCTGATCATCGGCGAATATGGCGAGCTGTTCCTGTTCCTGCTGGTGGCGATTACCTATGTCAACACGCTGGAGGAACGCCGGGCCTTCGATGTCCTGCGGGTGAAACTGGTCGGCCTTGGCCTTAGCTACCGCCAGCTTTTCGTGCTGACCGGGGTGCTGGCGTTCTTTCTGTCCTCGGTGCTGGACAACCTGACGACCGCGCTGGTGATGGGGGCGGTGGCGATGGCGCTGGGCCGCGACAGCCCGCGCTTTGTGGCGATTACCTGTGTCTCGGTGGTGATTGCAGCCAATGCTGGCGGGGCGTTCTCGCCCTTTGGCGACATCACCACACTGATGGTCTGGCAGCAGGGCAAGCTGGAGTTTTTCGAGTTCTTCGCGCTGTTTCTGCCTTCGGTCATCAACTGGGTGGTTCCGGCGGCCCTGATGTTCATGGCCGTGCCAAAGGACAAGCCTGCCCCTGCCGTGGACCAAGTGCGCGGTAAGCCGGGAATGATCGGGGTCGCGGTGCTGTTTGCCCTGACCATTGCGACGGCGGTCTGCTTCAAGAACTTCCTGCTGCTGCCGCCCGCGCTGGGGATGATGCTGGGGCTGGGATATCTGCAGATGTATTCCTATGCCCTGACCAAGTCGGGCAACCGGCGCGGCGACGGAGACATGGTGCTGGACAGCTTCGCCCAGGTGCAGCGGGTGGAATGGGACACGCTGCTGTTCTTTTTCGGCATCATCTTTGCCGTCGGAGGCTTGGGGGTGCTGGGCTATCTTGGGCTGGCGTCCGACCTACTCTACACTGATCTGGGGCCGACCAATGCCAACGTGATCATCGGGGTCCTGTCAGCGATTGTCGACAATATCCCGCTGATGTTCGCGGTGCTGACGATGGACCCGGCCATGTCGGATGGTCAGTGGCTGCTGATCACGCTGACCGCCGGG
>CAIXBE010000227.1 GCA_903917595.1 uncultured Rhodobacterales bacterium | reverse complement strand
TTTCCTCAGCCAAGGGGTCGCCGATGCGGATCGTGCGGGCCATGGCCACCATCCGGGCCAGAAAGTCGTCGGCGACGCTTTCGTGAATGATCAGCCGCGAGCCTGCCACGCAGCTTTGCCCCGTCGCCCCGAAAATCCCCGCGACCGAGCCGTTGACGGCGCTTTCGATGTCGGCATCCTCGAACACGATGAAGGGCGACTTGCCGCCAAGCTCCAGCGACACCTCGGCAAAGTTCTCGGCCGAATTGCGCACGATGGCCCGCGCGGCATTCGGCCCGCCGGTGAACGAAATCCGCGCCACCAGCGGGTGGCTGGTCAGCGCTTGGCCCACGTCTTGATGCCCGGTGATGATGTTGACGACCCCGGGCGGAAAGCCTGCCGCTTCGATCAGGCGGCCAAAGTCCAGCATCGCAACCGAGGCATGCTCCGACGCCTTCAGCACCACGGTATTGCCCGCAGCCAAAGCCGGGCCGATCTTGACCGCCACCAGAAACAGTTGCGAATTCCACGGCACGATGGCGGCAACGACGCCAAGCGGCTCACGGTTGGCAAAGACGAACAGGTCGGGCTTGTCGATCGGCAGCACCTCGCCCGACAGCTTGTCGGCGGCCCCCGCGTAGAAATGGAAGAACTCGGCGATGTATTTGGCCTGCCAAAGCGTTTCCTTCAGCATCTTGCCGGTGTCGATGGTTTCAGCCCGGCCCAACGCTTCGGACGCATCGGCCAGAAGGTCGCCCAGCTTGCGCAGGCATTTGCCGCGCTGGCTGGGGGTCATCGCGGCCCATGGGCCGGTGGTAAAGGCCCGGTCCGCTGCCCGCACCGCCCGGTCGACATCCGCGCCGGTCGCTTCGGGGATCAGCGCCCAAGGCTTGCCGGTAATCGGCGAGACCGACGAAAACGTCGCGCCATCCGCCGCATCGACCCAGTCGCCGTCGATCAGCATCTGGCAGTTTCTGATCTTGTCCATGGAGACCCTCTGCGGCAACCCTCTGCAACCCGTCCCGCATTCTTGACCGCGGCAAGCTGGATCTGATTTCGAATATCCGACGCAGCATGGCGAATATTCGAAATCTGTTGCGGCGCGGGGATGCAATCTGGCAAGACGCGCCAAAGGAGTGACGGATGGACAAAGGGATCATCGGCGAGCCGATCACGATCAACGGTCGCCGTCTTTCGCTGTCCCGGGCTGTGCGGGCCGGAGATACGCTCTATCTAACAGGTCAGGTCCCGATGGAGGGCAGTCAGGTGATGACCTGGGGAACAATCGAGGAGCAGACCCGCGCCGTGCTGGACGAGATCACCAAGACGCTGGCACTTGCCGGATGCACCCGCGACGATGTGGTCAAGACTATGGTCTGGCTGAAGGACCGCGCCGACTTTCCAGGTTTCAACGCGGTTTATGGCGAGTATTTTCCCACCGATCCCCCGGCCCGCTCGGCGCTGGTCAGCGATTTTCTGGTCGATATCCGCGTCGAGGTCGAAGTCATCGCCTACAGCCCGATGTCCCGCGCATGACCCTGCGTGATCCCCGGGGTACCGCCTATGATCTGACCGGCCCCGACGGTGCGCCGGTCGTCGTGCTGGTGCATGGCCTTGGCTTGAACCGGGCGGTCTGGCAGTGGATACAGCCGATTCTGGCAACACGCTTCCGGGTCGTCGCCTATGATTTCCTTGGCCACGGAGAAAGCCCCGACCCCAAGGGCCAGCCGACTTTACGCGACCTGTCCGAACAGCTTTGCGCCCTTCTGGACCATCTGGGCATCTCTAAAGCCGCCGTTGTCGGCTTTTCGCTGGGCGGCATGGTCGCGCGCCGCCTTGCGCAGGATCATCCCGACCGGGTGACGGCGCTGGTCCTTTTGCACTCGGCCCACCGCCGCACGCCCAAGGCTCAGGCGGCGATCCTGTTCCGGGTGGCGCAGGCCGAAGACCACGGCCCGGCCGCCACTGTCGAACTGGCGCTGGAGCGCTGGTATACCGAAGCCTGCCGCACCGCCCGCCCCGACCTGATGGACCTGACCCGCAAATGGGTGCTGGCCAATGACCCGAAGGTCTATCCCAGGCTTTACCGCATTCTTGCCGACGGGGTGGACGAGATCATTGCCCCCACACCGCCCATCACCTGCCCCACCTTGGTGATCACCGGGGATGAGGACACCGGCAACGGCCCCGAGATGAGCGCGTCAATCGCGGCCGAAATTGCCGGTGCACAACTGCTGATTCTGCGGGGCCTGCGCCATATGGCGCTGGCCGAAGCCCCCGAGGCGGTGAATGGTCCGGTCATGGATTTCCTGACTGAGGTGCTGACATGACGGGAATCCTTGCCGGGGTGCGGGTTCTGGATCTTTCCCGGATGCTGTCGGGCCCCTATGCCACGATGATGATGGCCGACCACGGGGCCGAGGTGATCAAGATCGAGGATGCGGGTGGCGACACCTCGCGCAGCAATGGCCCGTTTCGCGACGACGACCCGGGGCGCGACTGGGCGGGCTATTTCGTCAGCCTGAACCGGTCGAAGAAAAGCCTGGTGCTTGATCTGAAATCCGACGCGGGCAAGGAAACCCTGCGTCGTCTGGTGGTCTCGGCCGATGTGCTGGTCGAAAACTTCCGCCCCGGGGTGATGGAGCGGTTGGGGCTGTCCTATGAATCCCTGGCAGAGATCAACCCAGGCTTGGTTTATGCCGCGATCCGTGGCTTTGGCGATCCGCGCACCGGGGCAAGCCCCTATGCGACCTGGCCCGCCTATGACGTGGTGGCGCAGGCGATGGGGGGGCTGATCTCGGTCACCGGTCCGGATGCGGCCCACCCGACCAAGACCGGACCCGGCATCGGCGATGTCTTTGCCGGGATGGTCACGGCCTTTGGCATCCTTGCGGCGCTGCGGTCGGCCGAAGCAACCGGCAAGGGCCAGTTTCTGGACGTCGCCATGTATGACGCCATGCTGTCCCTGTGCGAACGGCTGGTCTACCAGCACGATTTCGACGGCACCGTGCCGGGACCGGAAGGCAACGGCCATCCGCTGCTGGCGCCCTTCGGGTTGTTCCCCGCCAGCGACGGGCTGGTGGCGATCGGTGTGGTGGACGACGCCTTCTGGCGCACCCTTGCCGAGGTGATGGGTCGGCCCGAACTGGGAACCGATCCCTCCTGTGCCACCCGTGCCGCGCGGCGGGTGAACATGGTCGCGGTGAATGCCATGGTGACCGAGTGGACGGCGCAGCACAGCGTAGCCCAACTGACCAGCCTTTTGGGCGGGCGCATCCCCTTTGGCCCGGTGAACGACATCAAGGCGATCTTTGCCGACCCGCATGTCGCGGCGCGCGGCATGATTGCCAGCATCCCGCATCCCGATCAAGGCAAACGCCCGTGGCGGGTTGCCGCCAACCCCTTGCGCTTTGCCAGCGCGCCCGCACCCGCCCCAACCGCGCCGTCGCGCCTTGGGGCGGATCAGGCGCTGGCCGATGCGGCGGCCGAGCCCCGGATCGATCCGCGCGCCCTTCGCAACGCCTTTGGCGCCTTTGCGACCGGGGTCACCGTGATCACCACCCTGCAACCCGACGGCACCCCGCGCGGGTTCACCGCCAACAGCTTTACCTCGGTCTCACTGGACCCGCCGCTGCTTTTGGTCTGCCTTGCGAAATCTGCCCATTCCGCGGGTGTCTTTGCCGAAGCATCGCATTTCGCGGTGAACATACTGGCCGAGGATCAAAAGGCGGTCTCGGGCCTTTTTGCCTCGCGCACGGCGGACAAGTTCCAGCAATGCGCCTGGACCCCCGGACCCTCGGGGATGCCTGTCCTGGCCGGTTCACTGGCGCAGTTCACCTGCGCCCGCCACCGTCTGGTCGATGCAGGCGACCACCTGATCCTGATCGGCCGGGTGACGGATTTCGCGGTGGGCGAAGGTCAGCCGCTGGGCTATTTCCGGGGCAATTACTTCAGCGTCGGG
>CAIXBE010000226.1 GCA_903917595.1 uncultured Rhodobacterales bacterium | reverse complement strand
GCGCCTCGCGGGCGGCAACCGGCCATTGGCCGATGATGGTCAGGATCAGGAACACCAAGAGCAGCGTGAAGGCAAAGGGCTCTGACACGCCCCGCGCCATGTGCTGGCGAAAGACCACACGCGGCCGCCGCCAGGTGGCAAGCATGTCAGTGCTGACGGTCATTGCCCTGCCTTTGCCGCGTGCCGGTTCAACCAGCGTTCAAGCCGGGCGCGGATGTCTTCGGCGATGGAGTCATCGGCGATTTCCTGAATCGCTTCGGCAAGGAAGGCGAGGACCAGCAACCCTTGTGCGGCCGCCCGTGGCACCCCCCGCGACTGCAGGTAGAACAGCGCCGTGTCGTCGATCGCACCCGAGGTCGAGCCGTGGCTGCATTTCACGTCATCGGCGTAGATTTCCAGCTCGGGCTTGGCAAGGAACTGGCTGTCCTCATCCAAAAGCAGGCTTTGGCTGATCTGGTAGCCATCGGTCTTCTGCGCGCTTTGTCTGACCAGGATCTTGCCCTGAAACACCCCGACAGCGCCGTTCATCAGCACCTTCTTGAACACCTGCCGGCTTTCGCAAGCCGGGGCCGAGTGGGTGACAAAGACGGTGTCGTCATGATGAAAATCACCATCGCCAACCGCCGCCCCGGCGAGATGCGCGCGCGCCTCTGCACCGGCAAGTTCAATCACCGCCTCGTTGCGGGTCAGGCGTCCATTTGCGGTCAGGGTAAAGGACCGCAGTTCGGCCCGTGCCGCCAGCCGCGCAAAAAGATGGGTGACCGCACGGCGTTCATGGTCGCGGCCCTGCAGGCGGATGTGGTGGAAAGAGGCGTCTTCGCCGACCTCGACCTCCAGCACCTTGCAGAACCGGGCCGCAGCGGGGCCATTTTCAAGCAGTGTCAGTTCCGCACCCGGATCCAACTTCACGCAGTGATGCAGGTTCGCGTCGGAGGTCTCTGATTTGTGGACATAAACCAGGGACACCGGCTTGGTCGCCTTACCGGTCACATGGATCAATACACCATCGGTCGCACAGGCCGAATTCAGCGCCGCAAAGGGGCGCGCGACTGGAGCCTGACCCCGCGCCTCCAACACCCCGTAAAGGCCTTGCGCCCAGTGGATATCGGCAGCGCCTGCCGTTGCAAGGCGTTCGATCCGGACCCCGGAAAGGGCTAGGTCATCCGACGCAACCGGATCAAACACCCCGTCGACAAAGACGATCCGCAGCCGGTCCATCCCGTCGAACGGCTCTGCTTCGTCACCGGGTTCGAACCGCGCGGCGGCAGGGGCCTCCGGGGCGTTCAGCGCCGCAGGGTCGGTGTAGCGCCAGTATTCGTCGCGCCGTGCCGGCAGCCCCATCCCTTGCAGCCGGGTCATCGCTTCGGCCCGGGCGGCGGCCAGCCAACCACGCGAGTCCGGGGTGGCAAGCGCCTGAAGCCGTGCCTCAAGCGCCCCCTCCTTTGCCTTTGGCAGCGCCATCAGTCGACCTCGCTCAGGATATCGGCATAGCCGTTCGCCTCGACCTCCAGCGCCAGTTCAGGTCCACCGGTCCTGATGATCCGGCCCGCCGCCATGATATGCACCACGTCAGGTTTGATATGGTCCAGAAGCCGTTGATAATGCGTGATGACCAGGAAAGACCGACCCGCGCTGCGCAGGGCGTTCACGCCTTCGGCCACCAGCTTCATCGCGTCGACGTCCAGACCCGAATCGGTCTCGTCCAGAATGCACATCCGGGGTTCCAGCATCGCCATCTGCAGGATCTCGTTGCGCTTTTTCTCGCCGCCGGAAAAGCCGACGTTGACCGGACGCTTCAGCATTTCCGCGTCGATCTTCAGCGTCTTGGCCATTTCGCGGACCAGTTTCAGGAAATCTCCTGCCGACAACTCCTCTTCGCCGCGCGACTTTTTCTGCGCGTTCACGGCGGTGCGCAGAAAGGTCATGTTGCCGACCCCGGGGATTTCGACCGGATACTGGAAGGCCAGAAACAAGCCCGCCGCAGCACGCGCCTCGGGCTCCATTTCCAGAAGCTCCGCCCCTTCCAGCACGGCCGAGCCTTCGGTCACCTGATAGCCATCG
>CAIXBE010000225.1 GCA_903917595.1 uncultured Rhodobacterales bacterium | reverse complement strand
GTCGCACCGCTGCCTGTTCCCGTCAGGGCCTGGGCACGGATCGAGAACAACTTGTGCGCAAGTGCGCCTCCAGCATCGCCCATCTGCAACCCCGACTGGAAGCCTCTTGCCCTGACCGCGTCTGCAACGTCACCCTCTGTTTCGATCAATCCCGTCAGAATGGAGTTATTGCGCAAAAGAGCAAAAAGCTCTCCGGTCAGGAATGTTGAGATCGAACGGATGCGCCCACCACTCAGTTCGACCCATTTGGAATGCGTTCCCGGCATGCAAACAAATGCGTCCTTTGGAGCCCCCATGGCCACGGCACCAATGAGCTGGGTTTCTTCGCCGCGCATCACATCGGGCGATCCGTCATAAGACGAGCTTTGCAAACCGGGAACGATCCGCACGTCCCACAGGCTTGGTGCTATGGCCAAAGTCGCCCCGGCCAAATCGCCAGCGCCGGCATCCCCTTTCAAATATGCGGCCTCTCGCCAGCCTTGCCGGCTTCCGACCATACCGCACATCAGCACCGGCAGGGCAGGCCAGTGATCGAGCCAGGAGCCGCATGCCCGGTTCAGCGCGGCTGAAAAGTCGCGCCCCGGCACATTCAACAGCCCTTCTGGGTTGGCCACCGAGTCGATCGGCTGCGCGGCAGCATCCATCAGCCATGCACGGAAATTCGAGGTGCCCCAATCGACACCGATCATTGCTGGCGCTTGGGTCAATTCTGAATTCCTTGAAAAGAACGTGCCATCACGCATCCCCAAAGCCGAACGCGGCATCATGCGCCGCGACAATTTTTCTTGCGCGGGTGAAGAGTTCCGGAACCGAAAGGTTCACAGTGTAGAGGGCCGCCCCCAGACCAAACCCTGTTGCACCTGCCTGCACCCAGTCTGCGAAAGTCTCTGGCACGGCACCGCCGACAACATACACTTCGGTCTGCCGGGGAAGTACGGCCCGAATTGCCGACAAGCCCCCGATACCCACAACGCCTGCCGGAAAAAGCTTGAGTCCAGACGCGCCGGCATCCAGCGCGGCAAAGCACTCGGTTGGCGTCATCACGCCGGGCCAACTGGCGAGCCCCCGCGAAACGGCTGTGCGGATGACTTCTGGGTTGCAATTCGGGGAAACGATCAATTGCCCGCCCGCATTCGCCACTTCTGTCACCTGTCGCGGCGTCAAGACCGTCCCCGCCCCGATCTTGGCACGCCCGCCAACCTGGCGGATCATGTTGGCAATGGAGAGGTAAGGGTCGGGCGAATTCAGCGGAACTTCGATGATGGTTATTCCGCAATCGACCAGTGCCTGCGCGACTACGGCCGCGTCACTTGCCGGGATGCCACGCAAAATTGCGATCAACCGCCGATCTGGAAGCTGACTGGTTACCATTCTGCAATCGACCCATCCTTGTGGCGCCAGACCGGCGCGCGCCATTTGTGCCCGCTGCGTGCCGCCTCAATCACGCGCTCTTCATCAACCTCGATGCCAAGGCCGGGACCGGTAGGGATCTGAAGCTGTCCGTTGGTCAGGGTGAAGCCAAGCCCCGGCAGAGTGTAATCGGCCAGATCGCCGCCCTGATTGTAGTGGATGCCCAGGCTTTGCTCCTGAATGAACGCATTGTGGCAGACGGCATTGATCTGTAGGCAGGCGGCCAGCGCAATCGGCCCCAGCGGGCAATGCGGGGCGAGCGCCACGTCATAGGCTTCGGCCCAATGCCCGATCCGCACGGTTTCCGAAATGCCGCCCACATGGGCGGGGTCGGGGTTGATCACCTGCGCCGCCCGCAATTCAAACACGCGCTTGAAATCATAGCGGGAATGCAGCCGTTCGCCGATGCACAGTGGGATAGACGTGGCGCGGGCCAAGTCAGCCATGCTTTCCACCATTGCAGATACCACGGCGTCCTCGACGAAGATTGGGCGCAGCGGCTCCAATTCCTTCAGCAGCACCCGAGCCATCGGCAGGTGGACGCGGCCATGAAAGTCAAAGGCAAGGTCCATGGTAGGGCCGACCGCTGCGCGCAAGTCGAACAGCCTCTGGATGATGCCATCGACTTTGGCGTAGGTATCGATGATCTGCAATTCCTCGCAGATGTTGAACTTGACCGCGTCAAACCCCTGATCGCGCAGCTTAATCGCGCCCTCGATCAGGTCCGTCGGCCGGTCGCCGCCAATCCAGCAATAGCTGCGGACCGACTGGCGCACCGGGCCACCCAGCAACTCATGCACCGGCACGCCCAAGGCACGGCCCTTGATGTCCCACAGCGCGGTGTCCAGACCGGAAATGGCGCTCATCAGCACCGGGCCGCCGCGATAGCAGCCGTTGCGGTAGAGCATCTGCCAGATGTCCTCGACATGCCGCGGATCGCGGCCGATCACCAAATCGGCCAGTTCGGCGATCTTGGCGGCCAGGGTTTCGGCGTGGCCCTCCAGCACCGGTTCGCCCCAACCGCTGATCCCGGCATCGGTTTCCACCTTCAGGAACAGCCAGCGTGGCGCGACGAGATAGGTCTTGAGCGCAGTGATCTTCATCTCAACCCTGCGCCTCGACCACGACGCCAGCGGTGACCAGTTCCGCGATCCGCGAATCCGACAGACCCTCGGCCAGCAGAACCGCGCGGCTGTCGGCACCATAAGCCGGGGCGGTGGTCAGGCGCGGTGCCGCTTGGCCGGAAAACCGGATGCCCGGCGCCACGGTCGAATAGCGCCCGCCTTTGGGGTGGTCGAGTTCGATCAGCATGTCCTGCGCCTGCGGATGGGCGAGGAAGGCGGCGTAGTCATTGGCCACCATGCACCATATGCCCAGCGGCGCCAGCAGGTCATCCCAGTGTTGCGCCGCAGCAGTGATCAGTTTTGCCGCCACCGCCGCCACGATCGCGTCGCGCCAGGCCGCCAAAGTCCCCGCGTCGGCCTGCGGTGGGCGGTTTGCCTTCAGCCTGGCCAGTTCGGGCAGATCAAGCGCCTTTGCCAGCACCTCCAGATCGGCCTGCGCGATCGAGAAATAGCCTTCCGCGCACTTGTAGATGCCATAGGGCGGCTCTTGATAGATCGACACCTGCGGCTCGGCGCCCCGCTCTGGCGGGGCATCGGCGGCGAGAAAGCAGGTCACTTCCTGACACTGCATCTCCATGATCGCCCCCATCATCGAGACTTTCACCTCGCGCCCCTTGCCGCTGACGGCGCGCCCGACCAGGGCCGCCAGTACCCCTTCGCAGACCATATGCGAGGCGGTGACATCGACCATGTACAGCGGCGAGGGCTGAGGCAACCCATCCTTGGTGCCGCCGTTGAAGGTCAGCCCGGTAAAGCTTTGCAGCAGCAGGTCCTGACCGGGCCGGTCCTTCAACGGACCAGTTTCGCCGTAGCCCGAGATCGAGCCATAGACCAGCCGGGGATTGATGGC
>CAIXBE010000224.1 GCA_903917595.1 uncultured Rhodobacterales bacterium | reverse complement strand
CCGTCGGTCGTGTTCATCACCAGCGCGATTTCGTCGTTCTTCAGGCGGTCGACAATGTTCGGACGACCCTCATAGACCTTGGCGACGGGTTCGGCCTTGACGCCCTGCCCGGCCAGCCAGGTGGCGGTGCCCTTGGTGGCGACGATCTGGAAGCCGAGGCCCACCAGATCCCGCATCGAGGCGGCGAAGGCGGCGGTCTTGTCCATGTCCTTGATCGACACAAAGGCGCGGCCGGTGTCGGGCAGGGTCACGCCCGCGCCCATCTGCGCCTTGAGGAACGCCAGCGCGAAGGTGCGGTCCCAGCCCATCACCTCGCCCGTTGACCGCATTTCCGGCCCCAGAACCGGGTCGACGCCGGGGAAGCGGGCAAAGGGGAGGACCGCCTCCTTGACGCTGAACCAGGGGGTTTGCGGGTCGGCAAGCGTGTTGGGATCGGCCAGCGGCAAGGGCGTATCGGGGCCGACACCGGCAGGATAGGGCGCGCGCATCGGGAAGTTGGACAGGGGCTCGCCGGCCATCAGGCGGGCGGCGATGGAGGCGATGGCGCTGTCGGTGGCCTTGGCGACGAACGGCACGGTGCGGCTGGCGCGCGGGTTGACCTCAAGGACGTAGATCACCCCGTCCTTGATCGCGAACTGCACGTTCATCAGGCCGACGACGTTGAGGGCGAGGGCCATCTGGACGGTCTGTTTCTTCAGTTCCGCGATGGTGTCGGCGGACAGGGAATGCGGTGGAAGGCAGCAGGCCGAATCGCCGGAATGGACTCCGGCCTCTTCGATATGTTCCATGATTCCAGCCACATGAACGGATTTACCGTCGCTTAACGCATCGACGTCAACCTCTATGGCACCAGAGAGGTATGAGTCGAGAAGGACGGGTGAAGAGCCAGAGACCTGCACGGCAGTGCGGATATAGCGTTCAAGCTGGGCGTCGTCGCGGATGATCTCCATCGCGCGGCCACCAAGCACAAAGGAGGGGCGGATTACGAGGGGGTAGCCGACATCTGCGGCGACCTTGAAGGCCTCATCCCGGCTGCGGGCGGTGCCGTTGTGCGGCTGTTTCAGGTCCAGCTTGTGCAAAAGCTGCTGGAACCGTTCGCGGTCCTCGGCAAGGTCGATGGCGTCAGGTGTGGTGCCAAGGATCGGGATGCCCTCGGCGTGCAGCGCGTTGGCAAGCTTCAGCGGAGTCTGTCCGCCGAACTGGACGATGACACCGTGCAGCGTGCCATTTTCCTGCTCGACCCGCAGGATTTCAAGGACATGCTCCAGCGTCAGCGGTTCGAAATACAACCGGTCCGAGGTGTCATAGTCGGTGCTGACCGTTTCCGGGTTGCAGTTGATCATGATGGTCTCATAGCCCGCTGCGGTCAGCGCATAGCAGGCGTGGCAGCAGCAATAGTCGAACTCGATCCCCTGACCGATCCGGTTCGGGCCGCCACCAAGGATGACAACCTTTTTCGCCGCCGATGGCCGCGATTCGCATTCCACGTCGCCCATCGCGGGGGTTTCGTAGGTCGAATACATGTACGGGGTCTGGGCCTCGAACTCGGCCGCACAGGTGTCAATGCGCTTGAAGACGGCGGTGACGCCAAGCCGGGTGCGGGCGCGGCGGATTTGCGCCTCATCCCGGCCGGTCAGGGTGGCAAGACGGGCGTCGGTGAAGCCCATCATTTTCAGGGCGCGCAGCGCGTCCGGGTTGGTCGGCAGCCCGTCCTTGCGGACCTGCGCCTCCACGTCGATGATCTCGCGGATGCGGGACAGGAACCAGGGGTCGAAGGCGGTGATCTGGTTGATCTCGTCGTTCGTCAGCCCGTGGCGCATGGCTTGCGCAATGACGCGCAGGCGGTCGGGGGTGGCCGCCGACAGTGCCTTGGAAATCGCGGCCTTGTCCGGCGCACCCGGAATGGCGATTTCGTCAAAGCCGGTCAGGCCGGTCTCCAGGCTGGCCAGCGCCTTTTGCATGGATTCGTGGATCGTACGGCCAATCGCCATCACCTCGCCGACCGACTTCATCGCAGTGGTCAGGTTGGGTTCCGAGCCGGGGAATTTCTCGAAGGCAAAGCGCGGGATCTTGGTGACGACATAGTCGATCGAGGGTTCGAACGACGCGGGCGTGACCTTGGTGATGTCGTTGTCCAACTCGTCCAGCGTATAGCCGACCGCCAGCTTCGCGGCGATTTTCGCAATCGGGAAGCCGGTGGCCTTTGACGCCAAAGCCGAGGACCGCGACACGCGGGGGTTCATCTCGATCACCACCATGCGGCCGTCGGCGGGGTTGATTGCCCACTGGACGTTCGATCCGCCGGTTTCGACCCCGATCTCACGCAAGACGGCAATCGAGCCGTTGCGCATGATCTGGTATTCCTTGTCGG
>CAIXBE010000223.1 GCA_903917595.1 uncultured Rhodobacterales bacterium | reverse complement strand
TCGTCCAGCATCCAGATCGGCAGGGTCTTGGATTCGGCACCAGAACCGGCGGTGAAGATGGTGACGATCACCTCGTCAAAGCTGAGGGCAAAGGCAAGCATTCCCCCGGCCAGAAGCGCCGAACCCATGTTGGGCAGAAGGATGTGGCGGAAGGTCTGGAAGGCGTTGGCGCCAAGGTCGGCGGATGCCTCCATTATGCCACCCGACAGGCGGCGCAGGCGGGCGACGGCGTTGTTGTAGACGATGACGATGCAGAAGGTCGCGTGGCCAAGGACGATGGTCCAGACGCTGAACGGAATATCCATGATCCCGAAAGCCGAGCGCAGGGCCATGCCGGTGATGACACCCGGAAGGGCGATGGGCAGCAGGATCAGAAGTGAGATCTGTTCGCGCCCGAAAAAGGCGGTGCGGGTCATGGCGGCGGCGACCAGCGTGCCAAGGACAAGGGCAATGGCGGTGGCGATGGAGGCCACCTTGAGCGACAGGTAAAGCGGCGGCCAGATGTCGGGGCGGTCGAACCAGGCCACGGCGAACCATTTGGTGGTCAGGCCGGGCGGCGGGAACTGGAAGGACCGCTCTTCGGTCGTGAAGGCGTAAAGGAAGATCAGCAGGATCGGCAGATGCAGGAACAAGAGGCCGAGTGTGGCGGCGGCCTTCAGCGAAAGGGGTGCGCGGTCAGAGAGCATCGAACGCCCCCATGCGACGGGCAAGGGCAAGGTAGATCAGCATGATGAGGATCGGGACCACGGCAAAGGCGGCGGCCAGCGGGATGTTCCCGGCGGTGCCTTGCAGCTGGTAGACCGCCATGCCGATGAAGTTGGCCGAATTGCCGATGATCTGCGGGATGATGTAATCGCCCAGCGTCAGCGAGAAGGTGAAGATCGACCCGGCGATGATGCCGGGCAGGGCCAGCGGCAGGACCACGGTGCGGAAGGTTTGCGCCCGGGTGGCCCCCAGATCGGCCGACGCCTCCAGCATCGAGTTCGGCACCCGTTCAAGCGCGGCCTGCATCGGCAGGATCATGTAGGGCAGCCAGATGTAGACAAAGACCATGAAGGTCCCGATGGGCGAGGTGGAGAGGGAGGAGGACTCAAAACCCGGGATAGAGAGGATGCTGTCGATGATCCAGGAGGTATGGGTCTGCGCGGCTGCCCAGCCGATGATCCCCTCCTTGGCCAGGATCAGTTTCCAGGCGTAGACCTTGACCAGGTAGCTGGACCACAGGGGCAGCATGACGCCAAGGTAAAAGGCCGCTTTCCAATGGCCGCGGGCATAGCGGGCGGCGAAATAGGCGATGGGGAAGGCCAGGATGGCACAAGCCAGAGTCACGGCGGCTGCCATGGTGACGGTGCGGACAAGGATGTCGAAGTTCGACGGGCGGAGGAGTTCTGTGTAAGTCTTCAGGGTGAATTCTTCTTTCACGACACCGGAGAATTCGTCGATCGAGTAAAAGCTTTGGAGGAGGAGGGCGGCAAGCGAGCCGAGGTATACCACGCCGAGCCACAGAAGAGGCGGGGTAAGGAGGAGGGCGAGCAGCACCCGTGGATGCCGCCAGAAAAGCGCGGTCAGCCGGTCGGCAAGGCCCCTTGCTGGGAGGATGGCGGAGGTGGTCATGGGCGTGCCCTTTGACCCCGCATATTCTTGAAGAAAGGATCTTGGGCGCTTTGTCCTGCGGCGCTTTTCGCTTGGCAGGCGTCGAAGCCTCCGGCGGGGATATTTGTGGGACAGATGAAATTGAGCGAGGAACTCATCTGTCTGCAGATATCCCTGGGGTAAGCCCGAAGGGCGACGGAGCAGCGCCCCCTGCAACCGTGGTCAAGGGTGCGACGCATCATGTTGACCCCATCAGGTGCAAGGCCTTTTGGTCGAAGGTGATGGAGGTTGTCTGACCTTCTGCCGGCACCGGTTGGCCTGCCGGGACAAGGGCGGCCACTTCGGTTTCACCCATCATGATGACGACCCTGGTTCCCGCGCCAAGATAACGCAGCGCCGTGACCGTGCCCGAGACAGGGCCGGTGGCGGCAAGGTGGGTGGCTTCGGGGCGCAAGCTGGCCCATTCCGCCGGGCCGCCAAGGGCGCGGGTCAGGTCGGGGGGCAAGATATTGGACGAGCCGACGAAATCGGCGACAAAGCGGGTGGCGGGGCGGTTATAGATGTCTTGCGGGCTGCCGATCTGGGCGATGCGGCCCTCGCTGAAGACGGCAAGGCTGTCGGCCATCGACAGGGCTTCGTGCTGGTCATGGGTGACGAACACGAAGGTCAGGCCAAGGCGCTTCTGCAAGGCCTTCAATTCGTCCTGCATCGCCTCGCGCAGTTTCAGGTCGAGGGCACCGAGGGGTTCGTCCAGAAGGAGCACTCGAGGTTCATTGACCAAGGCGCGGGCAAGCGCCACGCGCTGGCGCTGGCCGCCGGAAAGCTGGCTGGGTTTGCGGTCACCGTGGCTGTCGAGGTGGACGAGGGCCAGCATTTCGTCAGCCTTGGCATAGCGCTTGGCGCGGCCCATGCCTTTGACCATCAGCCCGTAAGCCACATTGTCGCGCACGTTCAAATGCGGAAACAGGGCGTAATCCTGAAACACGGTGTTGACATTGCGCAGGTGGGGCGGCGTGTTCGAGACATCTTCGCCGAAGATACGGATCGTGCCGCCGGTGGGTTTCTCGAACCCCGAGATCAGCCGCAGGCAGGTGGTCTTGCCCGAGCCGGAGGGGCCAAGCATGGCGAAAAAGCTGCCCTCGGCGATGGTCAGGTCAACGCCGTCAACCGCGCGGACCGGTGCGGAGGCCGGGCCGAAATGGCGGGCGACGTTCAGGAATTCGACGGCAGTTGACATGACGGGTCCAGACAGCAGGGATCATCGCGCCGGACCAGGTCCGGCGCGATGAAAGGAAAGGTGGGCACTATTGCCCACCTTGCGATTTGCGATCAGCGGCCGCCGATGACGCCGATGTAATCCGACACCCAGCGATAATAAGGCACGCAAGCGCCTTCGCCCTGGGCGCAGTTCGAGACCGGGGTGGTCCAGAAGCGGATCTTTTCGAAGTCATCAAGCCCGTTCGCCGTGCAGCCTTCTGCGGTCTGCATCCCGCGACCATCGGTGCAGGCGGCAAGGACTGCCGGGTTTGCACCGAACCAGACCGACAAGTCAGACTGCAGGTTCGATGCCAACGAATGTTCCATCCAGAGATAGGAGCAATTCGGGTTTGCCGCATCGACATGCATCATCGTGGTGTCGGCCCAGCCGGTAGCACCTTCCTGCGGGATCACGGATGCGATCGGCAGGCCTTCGGATTTCAGCAGGCCGACCTGGAAGGGCCAGGAGCCGGAAGCGACGACGCCTTCGTTCTTGAAGTCGTCCATCTGGATGAAGGCATCGTGCCAGTAGCGCGACGTCAGGTCACGCTGGGCGCGCAAGAGGTCAAGGGCGGCTTTGTATTGATCTTCGTTCAGTTCGTAGGGCGAGGTGATGCCCAGTTCCGGCTTGTGAAACATCAGATACTGCGCTGCATCGGCGACATGGATCGGGCCGTCATAGGCCTGCACGCGGCCCTTGTTCGACTTGCCGTCGGGCAGGTTCTGTTCCTCGAACACCACGGACCACGAGGTCGGCGGCTCGGGGAAAACCTCGGTGTTATACATCAGGACGTTCGGCCCCCACATGTAGGGCACGCCGTAATGGACGCCGTCGACCGTGTGCCAAGGGGCATCCTTCAGACGCTCATCGACCGTCGACCATGAGGGCACAAGGTCGATGTTGATCGGCTGGACCCGGTCACCCGCGATCAGGCGGAGCGATGCGTCGCCGGAAGCGGTGACAAGGTCAAAGCCGCCTTCGTTCATCAGCGCCACCATCTCATCCGAGGTGTTGGCGGTCTTGACGTTCACCTTGCAGCCCGAAGCGGCTTCGAACTTGGTGACCCAGTCGAATTCCTTCATCGTCTCGCCGCGCTCGATATAGCCGGCCCAGGCAACGATGTTCACCTGGCCTTCAGGTGCACCGATTTCGGTGACCTGGGCCAGAACCGGGGAAAGGCCGGTCAGTAGGGCAAGGGCAGAGGCTGCCATCAGTTTCATGGTCGTCATCGTGATCTCCCTGTTATGAGCGCGGGTCGGATGGGTTCCGAGTCGGCGCAGCGCCGGTTTTCCGGTCATTGGACGAAGCTAGTAGGCCCCGCAAAAATCGCAATAACAAATCGCCAAATCGTCTTGGGCGTCTGACCGTCTGACCTGATGGTTTCTTGCCACGGCTTGAATCGGATCCTGCCTGCATTAACGCCTGACTTAAGCGGTCAAGGCGGTCGGGATCATGTGGGAACAAGGTCTCGGGTGGTGCCGTCATCAGCCAGTCGGGCACTGGCGCCCCGTCGATCCTGCTGACATTGAGGCCGGGAATGTGCAGCCGGTCGGTTTCGGCCAGCCAGCGATGATCTGTGGCGGCGCGCAGGGCGGCCTCGGCCACTTCGGGCAGCAGGGTCAGTGGCATTGTCGGCGGATCGCTGCGATCTATTTCCGCAAGGTGCCCGATCTGGCGGGTGACTCGGCGAGCGGTTTCGGGGGTGTTGCCCCCCTCGGCCCGCATACGGACCATAAGCACGAGAGCCTCGGCGGACAGGCCCGCATTGGCCTGACGCGGCGGCAGGTCGGCTGCTTCCACCCATGGGGCAAGAAAGCGGGTGGCGAAGTCCTGAACGATATCGCCGCCAAGAAGTGTGCTTCGGTCAAAGGCGACCAGCGCGGGCGGACGGGAAAAGGCGGCCTCTGTGTCGAGAATAGCTTCGCGCAGGGCCAGACGCGTTGGCGGAAGCGGGCTGCTTTCGGTCTTCAACCATTCCTGCAGGCGGCTGCGATAATGCTCGACTGGGTGGCGGATGTAGAGGATCGGAGTGATGTCGTCGGAAAGCCCGGACAAATAGTCGGCAAGGCGGGCCTTTTCCGCGCCATCTGTCTGACCCAAGAGCATCTCGCTGGACAGGACCAAAACATCGGGGTCGCGCTGACGCACCTCGTTGCAAAGGTTGGCCCATGCGGTCCGGGCCTTCTGGATCGCGGCTTCCGGCCCTCCAAGGTTTTCCAGCGACCATGGCGGCAGGTTGGCCGGATCCCCGCACAAGGGTAAAAGCAGATGATGTGCAATCGCGTTGCCCCCAAAGCGGGGGTAGAGCACCTTTCGGGCAAGCATGATTTCGGACGCGGCATCCAGAGACTGCTGCAAGGCCGTCGTTCCCGTCTTGATTTGCCCGATATGGAGCAGGATTTTCATGGGTCTTCCATTTCGCGGGTGATCGGCGTCCGGCCTTGCAGTCGGTAAGGATGGTTGACAAAGGCGTCTTCAACCAGAGCCCGGGTAGCATGCGCCGCACCAGACCTGTCGTCCACCAGCGCCCATGCCGTGTGCGATCCAGATCGCATCGGGGCGGATTTGCGATGCGACCGAAACTGAGGATACATGAATGCCATGGTGTCCAAGTCTGATTGCAGCCCAATGTGCCGGAGTTGCGGCAAAGGGCAAGGCTTGTTGCCAAGGTAAAGCGGTGGTCTGATGCGCCGTCTTCAAGGGAGTGCGCGGAATGTGGTGGGCAGTCGCAGCGGTGGTGCTGGGCGGGGTGGCGGTTGCCGTGCAGGCACCGATCAACGCGGCCCTTGGACGGGGATTGGGGGCGGCGGTGCCAGCGGCGGCGGTGTCCTTTGGCGTCGGCTTTGCGGCGCTTCTGGCGCTGTCGCTGCTGCAGGGGTTGGGGGGTAGTTATCTGAAGCTGACTCAGGTTCCGCTGTGGACGCTTGCAGGCGGGATTTTGGGGGCCTGGTATGTCTTCAGCGCCATATGGGGCGTGTCGTCGCTGGGGGTGGTGACAATGGTAGCGGCCTTGATCTTGGGGCAGATGGCGGCGGCGATGGTGATCGACGCAACTGGCGCACTGGGCATGGCCGTGCGCGAGATCACGCCGCAGCGGATTGCGGCAACCGGACTGGTCATGGCCGGGCTGGTGATGTCACGATTTTAGGCCGGCCCAGCCAATGAATTTAAGCCGAAAATTCCTGGTTTAACCGGGGGCGTGCATATCGCTGGCGGTCCAGTGCCCACCGTCAACAGCGTGCCAGCCCGACAACAGCGCAGGAGGTGGGTCGCCGTCCTGCCAGAAACACAGGCGCAGGTGGTTCGCTTCGGTCTCCAGCCCGGTTTCGGCGACCAGCGTCCAGTCCATGTTGAAGCCGTCGATTAGCAGGCCTTCGGCATAAAAGGCGACTTCTTCGGCTTCCAGTTCTTCCGAGGGGCTTGGGTTCCAGCCCTCTGCCCCGCCCCAGAAGACCAGCCCCTCAATCTCGGGATACTTGCGGGCGACTTTGGCAAGGCGGGCAAGGAATGCCTCGATCGGGGTGGTTTCAGCGGGGCGGCGGGCCATCGGTTTCTTCTCTGACTGGTCCCGCAGGACTTGGGAAAGGGCATCACACAGGGCGGATCTGGCGTCGGTGACCAGAGCCTCATAAGCAGAAATGCGGTCATCGGTGAAATGCATCGCCTCGGCAAGCAGGTTCACGGTGCCAAGGATGGGGCCAAGGATCGGGCCATCCTGCTGCACCGGAATATTGATGCAGGACCCGAGGCCAAGCGAAGTGATCAGGGCATGGTCAAAGAAATACCGCTCGAATTCGGGCGGGGTGTTGGCGACAAAGGTCTTCCCGCCCGTGATCGTGGTGCCATACCAGCCGTCCCGTTCCAGCGGTTTGGTGCCCGAAAGCGGATACTCCACCGGATGCGAGGTGTAGACCCGGCGGTGAAGCCCGGCCACCTCGTCAAGCGCTGTCACGGTGAACAGCCGGGTGCCAAGCGCGGTGCAGCGGGTGTGAAGATCCACGTAAGGGCTCACGGCAGGGACTCGGGTTTGCGCCTGATCAAGGCGGGTGGTGTATGCTGCGCCATTGTGCGGGCCAGTGGGCGGCTGTCAATGCGGAGGGGGCGATGCGATATCAGGTAAGCGCGCGGCGGGTGGATGCGACCGGCAGTCTGGCAGTGGCGCATGGCGCAGAAGTGGCGCTGGGCACCGATCTGGCAGGCAATCCGGCGGCGATGAACCCGGTGGAACTGCTGCTGTCCGCGCTGGCGGCCTGCATGATCAAGGGCGTGGAACGGGTCACGCCGATGCTGGGGTTTCAGCATGAGGGCGTGTCGGTGGCGTTGGAGGCCGACCGGCAGGACGCGCCGCCAAAGCTGGTGGCGATCAGGTATGAGATTGTGGTGGTGACCGATGAAAGCGATGCAAGGCTGGACCTTCTGCTGCGCAACATCCTGAAATACGGAACGATTTCCAACACTCTGGCCGGGGAAGTGCCGATGACGGGGACCATCCGGCGAAGATAGGCGGCCCGATCAGCGCCCGATCAGCGCCGGGTCATCGCGATCCGGATCAGCGCGCGTTCCATCAGCGCCATCCCGGGCGCACGGCTGGAGGATCGCAGTGTCAGGTCGGTTTCCAGCAGCACCGCAATCGCGCTTTCCAGCGCGCGGGTGCCCCATTGCCCGGCCTGGCGGGTCATCGCGTCCTTCTGCTTGAAGTTCACCCGCGCCCGCTGCATGCCGACGCTTGGCCCCTGCGGGTCACAGGCGGCGGCGTGCAGAATGCGGAAATGCCGCAGCGCGCCGATGCAGATCGTGACCGGCAGGACGCCTTGACCCTCCAGACGGCGAAACAAAGGACCGATGGCGGGTGCGCGGGCTTCGGCCACCGCGTCGATCAGGTCGTCGACCTCGGCCTCGATTGTGGCCGGGGCCATGGCGGCGACATCGGCAGGGGTCAGGGGCGAAGGGTCCCCGAACTTGTAAAGCGCGATCTTTTCCAGCGTCTGGCGGAAATCGCCGGGGTCCAGCGCGCGGGCGAGGGTGGTAAGGTCAGTCATCGCCTCACGGTCGATATCGCGCAGGCCGGCCTTCTTCAGCGCATCCTCGATCTCTTCGCGGCTGGGAGGGTCGTCGTAAAGGCCGATGCAGACTGCGGAGGGGTGTTTTTCGAACAGCGTTTTCAGCGCCGATTTGCCGGTCAGATTGCCGCCAGTGACGACAATAGCCGCATCGCCCGGCTTCCAGTCTTTCAGCGCCGTGGCGACGGTGTCGGCCAGCCCGTCGGTCGCCTCTTCCAGAAAGGCCACGCGCTGGCCGGGGAAGAAACCCACGGCCTTGATCGCGTCCAAAAGCAGGCTTGCGTCCTTGCGCAGATCGCCGCCGGACATGCGGGTCAGGCGCATTTCACCCTCACCCTCCGGACCGATCAGAGCGGCGATGGCCTCTTGCCGCTTCAGGGCCACGCGCATCGGGTCGGCACCAAAGATCAGCAGGCCAGCACGCGCAGGATCGGGTTTCGCGCAATAGCGGGCAGCCTCGACCCCTTTCAGGATCATAGCAGACGGTCGGCGGTGGCAATCAGACGGGCGGTGATCTGGTCAGCCAGAATGCGCATCAGGCGGAAGGCCGCGTCCTCCTCGGCCGCCAGACCCGCGACGGTCGAGCCGGTGGCGGAATAGGCGGTAAAGCTTTGCACCCGCCCGCCCGCAACCCTTGTGCCGGTGGCGTGATCGGTAACGGTGTAGTCGATCACGCCCTTCAGATTGTAACGGGTGATTTCGCTGTCGATGGTGATGCCAACGCCCACCGCCTCGGTGGTGATCGTATAGGACAGATCATAGGCCGCGTCTTCCGGGCGGCCCAGCCGTTCCTCCAGCCGCTCGACCAGGTCAAAACCGTTCTTGTCGGTCGGGTCATCGGCGCGGATCCGGCCCATCAGCCGGATCGCGGCCCCGCCCGGCGCATAGGCCGGGGTAAAGCCGCAGGCAGCAAGGGCCAGCGGCAGGATCAGCAGGAAGCGGCGGTTAAACGACGACATTGATGATGCGCCCCGGGACGACGATGATCTTCTTCACCGGCTGCCCGGCAAGGAACTTGACGACATCCTCATCCGCCAGCGCCAGCTTTTCAACCTCTGCTGCGGGCATATCTCTTGGCACGCTGATTTCCGCCCGCCGCTTGCCGTTGATCTGGATCGGCAGGGTGACGGTATCGTCGATCAGAAGCGCCGGGTCGGCCTTGGGCCAGGCCGCCTGTGTGCAAAGACCTGCGCCGCCCTGATAGGTCCAGATCGATTCGGCGATGTGCGGCGTCATCGGCGACATGAGCTGCGCCAGCGTGCGGATAGCGTGCTTCATCGTCGGGGTGGAGGCATTGGCCTTGGCGATGGTGTTGGTAAAGCCGTAAAGCCCGGCGATGGCCTTGTTGAAGGCGAAGCCTTCGATGCCTTTGGTCACCTCGTCGATGGCTTTCGCGGTGGCCTTGGCCAGTTCGCTGTCGCCCTCGCCCTTGTGGTCCGCTGGCATCTCGCCAATGCGGCTGCACAGCGCCCAGACGCGGGACAGGTGCTTGAACGCGGCTTCTGCACCTGAGGCGGTCCACTCCACATCCCGCTCGGGTGGTGAGTCCGACATCACGAAC
>CAIXBE010000222.1 GCA_903917595.1 uncultured Rhodobacterales bacterium | reverse complement strand
GAATGGTGCGCGCACACTGTGCGCACACCCACGATTGAAGCCCCTGCACCAGACACCGCACAGGCCGACGAAACGCCAGCACTGCGCGCCGCACTGGCGGCAGAGACGGCAAGAGCCGACGCCGCGGAGCGGGCGAGGGATCAGGCAGAAGCCGACCGGAACCAATGGCGCGACATGGCGCAGACATTGGTACAGCGGCGCGGCTTCAAATGGCCGTGGCAGCGATAGACACCACCACAGACCAAAAGCCAGACCAGAAGGAAGCAAGACGGGGCATCAAGGGAAATAGTCCCGACGTGCTCGCCATGCTCAGCCAGGACGACCCCTAAAGGGGCACGTCTTGGCTTGTGCGTGGCTCCGCGCGCCGCGCCGATTTCCCTTGACCCCCCGGCGCAAGGGACGCTCGCCGCTAGGCATTCCCCGCCGATGCTAAAGAAGCATCAGCAGGGAAGCCGCGTTGTGCGGCCCTTGCTGGAGGATGTAAAACCCATGACCAGCATCCGATCAGCCCGGAGCGATCTGGAAATTTCTGACATTTGCCCCCATGTCTAACCCGGCCCTGAAGGGCTGTTTAGAGGATTGCAAATGGCCGTTGACCTTCCCCCGTTCCCTGATGTGGCAGCGATCCTCGCCCCACAGGAAATAGAGAAAAAACGCCGCAGCAGCAGAACGGCCGCCATCGTCATAGGAACGATCCTCATTCTTTCGGATGGGTCAGAATGCGTCGTCGCAGCGTTTGACGCGCAGGGAAATCCCCTGTGCTACCCGGTCGAAAAATAACCGGTCAGACAGCGCAAAGTCCAAAAAAAGGACCTTCGATCATGGTGCAACTGTGCCTTTAAAAGGCGAGTTCTCGCTCTGAGGGCACTCAACAAGTGCCATAAAAACCGCGCGAATAGCGGCAATACTCAGACGCAGCCCCTGAACTGATCATCGCCGCAGCGATATCGCGCCCATCCGGCAGGAAGCACTGCGCGACAAATCGTCCGTACCGGTCGATGTCCACAACACTGCACCTAAGCGTCTTGCCTGAGATCAAACTACGCAAAGTCTCAGTTGCAGTAGAACCGCCTCTCTCATCCCATTCAGGCGCATCGAGGCCCCAGACACGGATCCGGCGCGACTCGCCACTAAGGGTGAACGTATCGCCGTCGAAAATCTTGCTGACACGGGCCTCCAGCCCGAACGATTGCTGCGCGTTCGCATAGGGCACGCCAATGATGGCTGACCCAATGACGATTGCAAGCAATGCCGCACAGCGCAACTGACGCACAAAGCAGCGAATGGGAAAACGTCTGATCATCTGACCAGATGACCGGATTATCTGCGCGCTTGCAAGACATCCGGCTAGGATCACGCGCACAACTTGCCCGCGATCCGCCCAGAGTGAGTTTCACATGACATAACACCCATTGTCAGACTTGCGACCACCGCAAGGCGAGTGGACCGCAGCGCCAGACAGGAAGAAGGCCCCGCCAGAAGCCGCCACCGAGGCAAGCCCGGCACCGGCAGGCACCGCCAGCCCGAAGCATCGACCCGGCAGCGCCAGACGCTGGCAGTCGGGATGAAGGCATCCCTCAGCCTTCGCCGCTGGCCCCCAAGCGGCCATCGACGAACCGCTAACCCATCCGGCACAGCCAGACAGGAAGAACGGCCCCGCCCGATCACCGGCAGAGCCAGCGACCCGGCTAGGATCATGCTCGCAAGCTGCGCGTGATCCTGGCCTAGACGGCAGGACCAG
>CAIXBE010000221.1 GCA_903917595.1 uncultured Rhodobacterales bacterium | reverse complement strand
GCCCGTTGGCACAGTAAACAAGACCACCACCTGATGGCGCCAGATCTTGCTGACGTCCGTAACGACGTCGTTAACGACGTCAGTTAGGACAACCGACAGGCCAGAACGCTTTGCAAGGCGGTGCCAATCGCGCGGTTACGACCAAGCTTGTGCCGATAGCGCCAATCATAAAGCATTGACCGCGAAATCTCATGCCGCCGCGCCAACTCGGCCAGCGTCACGCCAGAGCGGTGGCTTTCCTCAACGATCCGATCCTTCTCGTCATCCGTCCATCGCTGACGGCGACCCGTATCAGAAACCGACAAAACTTGAATGCGGGGGGTGTCTTCGTGTGCGTCCATAAGGACACTCGATAGCCCGACGAGAGAAAACCCCTCAAGACGGCCCCCACCGTAGGCTTACTTATAAAGCGCCTTGAAGCCGGAATAGGCATCTGCCTGAAGGATTCCGGAGAACCCTGCCAAGTGGCGCTGCGGATGCTCGCCCTTGCTGTCGACCGAGAAGAAGTAGGCCGCCCCCGGTGGCGCGGTGTGCCCCACGGTCGGTCGTCACGCACATAGGTCCAGATGCGGCCTTCCTTGACGCCTTTGCCGATTCCATCGATGCGTTTTGACGGATCAAGCACCCGGACCGGGGTATCATCTGTTACCCGGCAGGGTTTTGCATCGCAAAAGCCCGAGAGGGCGCGTGCAAGCGGTCCGAGGCCAGGATATTGGCACGGATGCGTTCGACCAGTGGGGTCAGCACCCGCACGCCCTGGCCGCACCAAACAACCAGGGTCGAGGCCGGGATGTTTGCGCCCATCCGGGCAAAGATCTCGTTCTGGCGATAAAGCGGAAGATGGTCGTCGAACTTCGAGACCAGAACATGTGCCAGCAGGCCAGGCCCGACCATGCTGCGCGGGATAGGCCGCGAGGGCGCCTGCATCTGGGTAATCCTCTCGCAGCGGCGACAGGATTTCTTGAGCCGGGCAGTCTCGATCACTTTCAACTTTGCCGAGATCAGTTCGAGGATCTCGCTGACGTCCTCGCCGATCAGGCGCAGGGTGCCGCCGCACTCTGGGCAATCATTGCCGGGGTCCAGCACGATGCGTTCGCGGGGCGTGCCTTCCGCGACCAAGGGCTTGCGGCGACGCGGAGAGCTGGGCATCGCAGCTTGTTCGTCTGTGCTGAGTTCGGCGTCGTCATCCGGCGCAATCATGCTGATCGCAGCCGCCCCGGCAATCTCCAGATGCTCCAGCGCCAGTTCCAGCTGTTCGATCTCGCGCTCGATGCGTTCTGAACTGGCGCCAAACTTCTGCTTCTTCAGCCGTGCGATCTGGATCTGGAGCGCCTGCACCAGCGCCTCATGCGCGCGCAGGGTGGCGGATATCTTCTCAATGTCGGCCTGAACACGCATGTGCTCGGCGGCAATCCGGGCATTCTCGGCCTGTAAATGCGCGATCATCGCCTTCAAGGCGGCGGGATCATCAGGCAGGATTACGGGTGTATCGGACATGGCGGTTCATACCATGAGCCGCGCAGAAACACCATAAAAACAAGCAAAAGCAGAGCAGTATCAGCCAACTCTGGCCGGTGGCACACCCCAGTCCGGACGCCGCCAATCGATCCCTTCCCAGAGCATGGCGAGTTGTGCCGAGGTCAGCCGAGCAGCCCCGTCCTTTGCGGCAGGCCACGGAAAGCGTCCCCGCTCCAGCACCTTGTCGTAAAGGCAGAACCCCTGGCCATCCCAATGCAGCAGCTTCAGCCGATCACCCCGTTTGCCGCAGAACGCAAACACAGCCCCACCTGCTGCCTTCTGCCGCAACACGTCCTGAGCCAGAGCCGCCAGCCCTTCGATGCCCTTGCGCATGTCGGTCGTCCCGCAGGCCAGATAAACCCGAACGCCGGTGTCCGGCCCGATCATGCCGCCTCGACCAACCGGATCAGCCGCGCCAGATCATCATCGCCAATCCCGCCCCGGCACCGGATTTGACGCCCATTCCGCAGCACGATCTCCACCATCGGTGCGGCGAGGTCCGCGGCCACCTTCGCCTCAGGAACCGGTGCGGGGGCAAGATCGACCGGCAGGAACAACGCCGCGGCCTCTGGCTCGAAACGCCCTTTCTTGCGCAGGTCATGCCGCCAGGCATAAATCTGCTGCCGTCCGAGATCATGGCGCTGCGCAACCTGCGTCACCGAAGCGCCGTGACGGCCCACCTCGCGCACCACGGCAAACTTCTCAGCATCCGTCCAACGCCGCCGACGCTCAACCGCACCCAGAACATCACCGCGCATGCCGACCTCACATAAGGGACGTCCATAATGACGTCATTATGGACGTCCCTAAACCAAGCTAGGTGCCCTCATAAGGCGGTCAATGTCGGGCGGTTACGATGCTTTCAAGTTTGCGGTTGGCGGAACTGTTTCGCCCATTAGGCGCATTGCTGCCGCTGATGCTGCAAGACAAATCGGCATTGCATCATTTACGGTATGGTCTGGGGTCGAGTTCGAAGAAAATCTGCGTTTGATCGGAGACGACCTGCTTCGCCGCCTTTGCGAGGGCGAGTCTTTTCCGGAGCGGCCAGAGGAACTCCGACAATTCGCAAACGACTTTCCTGGCCTTGCCGACCATGATGCGCTGGAACAGATGGCGGCTGTGTTCCAGAGGCCTGCCCATGAGACACCTTTTCATCAGGAAAGCTCACTGCCAGACTTCCGGACAGCCATCGAGGATACGATCAGGGCAATCAATACCGGCATTTGGAGGACACGAGAAGGCGAGACAATTCGTAGAATTCCTTCGGTTCATCACCTGAGGGACCCAAAGGTAAAGGCCAAGGTCAAGGACGCAATCGACCTTGTTGACCAGTTGCGCCGCATTTTTGCTTCGGGTCTTCGTGATGGGAAAATCAAACGTTGTGGATGCGATAACCAAGATTGCCCAGTGTTCACCATTGAGGGCGAGATCTCGCATCGGCTAGACGAGATCCGACGCGAAGTGCAGCGGTCATTTCAGCAAGCAGTTCGTCTTTGTGAAGGCTAGAAAAGCTTGGACCAGCGGGGCGTCGGCTGGTTTGACCGACCTTGCGATTGCCTGCCCGTCGAGTGATCCCACCACGCCGCATGACAGTTGGGATTTCTCGCCCTTGCTGGG
>CAIXBE010000220.1 GCA_903917595.1 uncultured Rhodobacterales bacterium | reverse complement strand
CTGGCGGGCACGCTCGGCGGCCTCATCCGTGATGTCGGCCACGGTGTGCAGCTCCAGATCGAACGGCAGTTCAAAGACGCGCGGGGCCGATGTGAAGCCGAAGACATGGGCCTTGCCCATAAAGCCGGTGCCGATCAGGCCGATTCGAAGTTTGGGTTTGGTCATTTCACAAGTTCCTTTGCGCCCGTGAGCGCCGCAGCATTGACGACAAGTGCCGGATCAAGCCGACCGGCGAAGAAATCAAGCACGTTCTGCACCGACGACACCGCCATGCGTTGGGCGGCCTCGGCGGTCAGCCCGGCAGTATGGGGGGTCAGGATCACCTGATCAAAAGCCAAAAGCGGATGGTCGGCCTGAGGTGGTTCGGCGTCAAACACATCCAATGCTGCCGCCGCGATCTGCCCCGAACGAAGCCCGTCCCACAAGGCGGCCTCGTCTACGATTCCGCCCCGTGCGGTGTTTACGATGATCGCCCCACGCTTCATCGATGCGATCTCGGCAGCCCCGATGACCGGCTTTTCAGCTTTGGGGATATGAACCGAGACGAAATCGGCCCCAGCAAGTGCAGCGCTCAGATCGTTGGCGCAGGCCACCTTCCCGTCGGGCCAGCCTTTGGCGGCAAGGTAGGGATCATGGGCCAGAATCTTCATCCCGAAAGCCGAAGCCATGGTTGCCAGATGCCGCCCGATCCGGCCAAAGCCGATGATGAGCAGCGTCTTGCCGGAAATCTCGCTCTGTTCCAGCTTGTTGCGCCAGCCCCAGGGCCCGCCCCGCACGGCACGGTCCGACCGGATCAATTGCTTAGCGCAGGCAAGGATCTGCATCATCGCGTGCTCGGCAACAGAAACCGAGTTCACATCGCCGACGATGCACAGCGGTATCCCGCGCGCATTTAGCGCCGCCACATCCACAGCATCATATCCAACGCCGTGCCGCGACACGATCTGCAGGCGCGCAGCCTTGGCCACAGATGCCGCCGTCATCGGCTGGGTGCGGATCACCATGGCGTCGGCCTGTTCCAGATGGTCCTGGTAGGAGGCTTCGGAGATCTCCTCGACATGCGTGTAGGTCACGCCCGCCGTGGCATCCAGTAGTGCAAGCCCCGCTGGATGCAGCTTTCCGGCAATCAGGATATGCGGCATCAGTAGCCCCCCTTTTCCGTCTTGCCGGTGATGCCGTCGGTCAGCTTTCGGAATCCCGCAACGGCCGCCCCCGATGCGGCGGCCAGAAAGCGGCTGTCGCCGCCAACGGTCGTCATGTCGAACCCCCAACCGATGGCGCGGGCTGCATAGTCGGGCGTTCCACAATGCAACGCAGCGCGAATGCCGTTCTTCTTACAGGCGGCAAGTATGGTTTGCAGCGCCGCGATCATCTCTGGCTCCTCCCGGTCGAAACCGGGGGCAAGGCGGCCTTGGGTCAGCGACAGCGTCAGGTCAGCGGGTCCGACGTAGATACCATCCAGACCTGGTGTCGCTGCGATTGCTTCAAGGTTCGCCATGCCTTCCGCGGTTTCGATCATGGCGAACGCCAGCATGTTGTCATTCGCCTCGGTCGCGTAGTTTGGGCCCGCCGCGAAGGACACGCGGGTCGGGCCGAAGCTGCGCTGTCCATGCGGCGGGTAGCGCAGATAGCTCACGAAGCGGGCGGCGTCCTGGCCCGAGTTCACCATCGGGCAGATGATGCCATAGGCCCCGGCATCCAGCGCCTTCATGATGATCCCGGGCTCGTTCCACGGCACACGGGCCATCAACGTGGCCCCAGAGGCCCGCATCGCCTGGAACATCGGCAAGATATTGCTGTAGTCCAGCGCGCCGTGCTGCATGTCGATGGTGATACTATCGAACCCTTGCGCCGCCATGATTTCGGCAGTGAAGGGGTTTCCGATACTGCACCAGCCGTTGATCGTGGGCTTGCCCTCGGCCCAGAGGGCTTTCAGCTTGTTGGGGATCATAACCACACCATCTGGCTGGATTTGACATCAAGGTAGTCGCGGATGCCTTCGATCCCGCCTTCGCGGCCCATGCCGGAATGGTTGGTGCCGCCAAAGGGGGCCTCTGATGCCGCCATGGCGAAGGAGTTGATGCCGACCATCCCGGCCTTGAGCGCCTGAACCGTGCGCCGCGCGCGGGCAGGGTTCGTGGTAAAGGCATAGGCCGACAGGCCCATGTCGCAGGCATTGGCGCGGGCCAGCACTTCGTCCTCGGTGGCAAAGCGGGTGATCGCGGCGATGGGGCCGAAATTCTCGTCCGCCATGACGCCCATCTCATCCGTGCACTCGGTCAGAACCGTCGGCGAGAAGAAATGCCCCGAGTTGAAGCCCGCCGCCCGCGCGCCACCGGTTGCCAGTTTGGCCCCGGCAGCCACAGCGCCCGCAACGATCTTTTCCATTTCGGCCAGACGGCCACCGTTGATCAGCGGACCCATGGTGACCGAGGGGTCAAGACCGTCACCCAGCTTGATCGCCTTGGCGCGGGCGACGAAGCCCTCGACGAAAGCGTCGTGCAGGCTTTCATGGACGTAGAAGCGGTCACCCGTCACGCACACCTGGCCCGCATTGGCGAACTTGGTCGGCACAGCGACGGCTAGCGCAGCTTCAAGGTCGGCGTCGTCATAGATGATGACCGGCGCGTTGCCGCCTAGCTCCATTGATACTTTTTTCAAGGTCGCGGCGGCATCGCGGATCATCTGCTGTCCCACGCGGGTCGATCCGGTTAGCGACACTTTGCGGACGCGCTTGTCGGCCATCAGCGGCGCATAGGTCGCTGATGTTGGCCCGATGACCAGGTTGACTGCGCCGGCCGGTAGGGTTCCGGCACGAACGCAGTCAACCATCACCATCGCCACGCCCGGCGATTGGGACGAGGGGCGGACGATGATGGAACAGCCCGCAGCCAAGGCGGGAGCGACCTTGCGTGCAATCAGGGCTGCGGGAAAGTTCCAGGCGGTAAAGGCGGCGACGATCCCCACGGGTTCGTGGTGGACCTCGAACCGCCCGCCTGGCACGCGGGATTCAATGATGCGGCCATAGATACGGCGCGCTTCTTCAGCATACCAACGGAACTGATCGATGCAGAGACCCCATTCCCGCCCCGACTGGGCGATGGGCTTGCCGGTCTCAAGGCTGATCATGCGCGCAGCCTCGTCCGTCCGGCGCAGCATCTCGTCCGCGATCCGGTGCATCGCATCGGCGCGCGTGAAAGCTGGTGTCGCTGACCATGCCGCAAGGCCCGCCTGCGCTGCATCGATCGCTGCTGCCGTATCGGCCTCGGTCGCCGTTGGGCAATCCCCAAGCGAAAGCTCTGTCACCGGGCTGAAGACTGGCGCGGTGGCGCTGCTGATGCTGCCGCGCCATTCGCCGGCGATGAAAAGTCCGAACGGGGCATACATCAAGCGATCTCCTTCACGGCCACGACACGGGCCTCGGCAATGGATTTCAGCGCGGCTTCGGCAAGAACGAGGGCCAGACGTCCGTCCTCGAACCCAACAGAAGGCGCGCGGCCAGTCTCCACCGCATCGACGAACTCAGTAATCTCTGCATCGAACGCCTCTCGGTAACGCTCGATGAAGAAGTTGAGCAAAGGCTCGGCCCGATCGGTGAAATCAACCGTGTGCAGCGTCATCTCGTGCGGACGGCGGTTTTCCGAGATCGCCATCCCCTTGGTTCCCAAAGCCTCGACCCGCTGGTCGTAGCCATAGGTCGCGCGGCGCGAGTTGGTGATGATGGCCTGCTTGCCGCTTGCCGTCGTCAGGACAACGGTCAGCGTGTCATGATCACCAAGCTTTTCCATCAGATCAGGGTCAACCAGCCGCGAGCCGGTGGCAAAGACCTGCGTCACTTCTTCGCCCAGAATGAAGCGCGCCATGTCGAGATCATGGATCGTCATGTCGCGCAGGATGCCGCCCGAAACCTTCAAATAGGCCTCTGGCGCAAGGCCAGGATCGCGGGAGGTGATCAACACCTGATGCAGTTCGCCGATATCACCCTGAACGATGGCCCGGCGCACGGCAGCGTGACCGGGGTCGAAACGTCGCACAAAGCCCAATTGGATCGGCACAGCACTGCCTGCAATGGTTGCTGCACAGCGGTTGACGCGCGCAAGGCTCAAGTCGATCGGCTTTTCGCAAAGCACCGGCTTGCCCGCCGCAATCGCCATTTCCAGAAGGTCGGCATGTGTGTCAGTCGCGGTGGCGATAAGCACCGCATCAACCTTGTCAGAGGCCAGAACAGCTTCGACCGACGAGAACACTTCTGCTCCGGTCTTCTTGGCCACTGCATCAGCGGCGGGGGCGTGGATGTCGTAAACGCCCGCAAGCGTGGCCCGCGGATGGGCGGCGATGTTTGCGGCATGCATCACGCCGATGCGCCCGCAACCGAGCACAGCGATCCGGATCATAGTTTTCCTCCCGATTCAGTTGAGCAATATTCATTGCGTTGAACGCCTATTGTCAACTGGCAATGCGTGAGCTTAAGTTCGCAGAGCTTTCGATGAGGAGGAGACAGGGATGGACCGCAGAACGATTCGCCTAACCATGGCACAGGCGCTGGTTAAATGGCTGACCGTGCAGATGACCGAGATCGACGGCGCACGCGTGCCGTTGTTTGGCGGCGTATTTGGAATTTTCGGCCACGGTAACGTCACCTGCCTGTCCGAAGCGCTTGAGGCGGTTCAAGACAAGTTGCCGACCTGGCGTGGACAAAATGAACAGTCCATGGCACTGGCGGCCATCGGTTATGCGAAAGCAAAGCGTCGTCGGCAGATCATGATCGCCACCTCCTCCATCGGGCCGGGTGCGCTGAACATGGTGACGGCTGCGGGCACCGCTCATGCAAACCGGCTGCCAGTCCTGCTGATCGCAGGGGACACGTTCACCAATCGCGTGCCAGATCCCGTGATGCAGCAGGTCGAACACTACGGCAATCCGACCATCACGGTGAACGACGCCTTCAAGGCTGTGACGCGCTATTGGGACCGGATCACGCATCCCGCGCAGATCCTCCAGTCGCTGCCGCAGGCCGTGGGCGCAATGCTTGATCCTGCGGACTGTGGCCCAGCGTTCCTTGCCTTGCCGCAGGACACCCAGGAACTGGCCTTCGACTATCCGGTGGAATTCTTCGAAGAACGGCTTTGGTCCATCCCCCGCCCGCGCCCCGACCGCAAGGCTTCTGAAGCCGCCGCTGCCCTTCTGCGGACGGCCAAGAAGCCCCTGATCATATCGGGCGGTGGCGTTCGGTACTCCGGGGCTGAGGCGGCGCTGGCCCGGTTCGCAGCTGAACGGGGCATCCCCGTGGTGGAGACCATCGCTGGCAAAGGTGCGTTCACCCACAACCACCCGGTTCATGCCGGGCCTATCGGCATCGTCGGTTCGACGTCAGCCAATGCCCTTGCCGCAGAGGCGGACGTCATCCTGGCAATCGGGACGCGTCTGATGGACTTCACGACGGGGTCGTGGACCGCATTCCGTCACGATACGCAGTTCATTTCCATCAACGCCGCAAGGTCTGACGCGCTCAAGCATCGGGCGCTGGCCGTCGTCAGCGACGCGCTCGAAGGCATCGATGATCTCGACGCACAGCTGGGCGCGTGGAAAGCGCCTGTGGGTCACATGGTCCATGCCAAAGATCTGTTCGCCGATTGGAACGCGCTGCTCGACACGCACCAGGCCCCGACGAATACACCGGTGCCGACCTATGCGCAGGTCGTGAATGTGGTGAACGGCTGGGCCGGTGACAAGGACACCCTGATTGCGGCTGCCGGCGGGATTCCAGGGGAAGTCATGAAGGGATGGCGCGTGAAGGCGCCCAACACCTTCGACCTCGAGTTCGGGTTTTCCTGCATGGGGTACGAGATCGCAGCCGGATGGGGTTGCGCGATGGCGCAGGACGGCCCCGGCGGTGTTGGCGGAACGCCCATCGTCATGCTGGGTGACGGTACTTACATGATGATGAACTCGGACATCTATTCCACGGTGCTTTCCGGTCACAAGATGATCGTCATCGTCTGCGTCAACGGCGGCTATGCCGTCATCAGCCGGTTGCAGCAGTTCAAGGGCG
>CAIXBE010000219.1 GCA_903917595.1 uncultured Rhodobacterales bacterium | reverse complement strand
GGTTTGTCATTGATCCGCCAGATCAACGGTAACCTCAAAAGGGGCCGTCTGGCGATTGTGGAAAAGGAAGACGGCATGAAAGCCGACGAACTGAAGTCGAAGACGCCGGACCAGCTGCGCGACAGTCTGGTTCAGCTCAAGAAAGAATCGTTCAACCTGCGCTTCCAGCAGGCCACGAACCAGCTTGAGAACACCGCCCGCATGCGTGCCGTCCGCCGTGACGTCGCCCGCATCAAGACGGTGCTGGTTCAAAAAGCCACTGACGCTGCGAAGTAAGGGGAAAACAAATGCCAAAACGTATCCTGACGGGCACCGTCACCTCGGACAAGAACGAGCAGACGATCACCGTTTCCGTCGAACGCCGCTTCAAGCACCCGCTGCTGCAAAAGACCGTGCGTAAGTCGAAGAAATACCGCGCTCACGATGCGGACAACACCTTCAAGGTCGGCGACACCGTGCGCATTCAGGAATGCGCGCCGATTTCGAAAACCAAACGCTGGACGGTAGTGGTCGACGCAACCGCGTAACCACTTCCGTTTTTATCGAAACCCCAGGGGAAAGCCCCTGAAGGTCGGGAGACTTTCAAATGATCCAGATGCAGACGAATCTGGATGTGGCTGACAACTCCGGCGCTCGCCGAGTTCAGTGCATCAAGGTTCTTGGCGGCTCGCACCGCCGTTATGCTTCCGTCGGCGACATCATCGTGGTGTCGGTCAAGGAAGCCATTCCTAAAGGCCGTGTCAAAAAGGGCGACGTGCGTAAAGCCGTTGTCGTTCGCACCGCCAAGGAAGTTCGCCGTGAAGACGGCACCACCATCCGTTTCGACCGTAACGCCGCCGTCATCCTGAACAACCAGGGCGAACCGGTCGGCACCCGTATCTTCGGGCCGGTCGTGCGTGAGCTGCGTGCCAAGAACTTCATGAAGATCATCTCGCTGGCTCCGGAGGTGCTCTGATGGCTGCCAAACTGAAAAAGGGTGACACGGTCGTCGTGCTTACCGGCAAGGACAAGGGCCAGAAGGGCGAGATTTCGTCCGTCAACCCGGATGCGAACAAGGCCGTTGTCGACGGGCTGAACATGGCGATCCGCCATACCAAGCAGTCGGCCAACAGCCAGGGCGGCCGCGTGCCCAAGGCAATGCCGATCGACCTGTCGAACCTTGCCATCGTGGACAAGAACGGCAAAGCGACCCGCGTTGGCTTCCGCATGGAAGAAGGCAAGAAGGTCCGTTTCGCCAAGACCACCGGGGAGGCGATCTGATGCTTGATCAAGCCGCATACACGCCGCGTCTGAAGGCTGCCTACAAAGGCACCATCCGCCCGGCGATGAAGGAAGAGTTTTCCTACAAGAACGACATGATGATCCCGCGCCTGTCGAAGATCGTCCTGAACATGGGCGTCGGCGAAGCCGTCAAGGACACCAAGAAGGTCAAGCAGGCCGCCGAGGAACTGTCCCTGATCGCCGGTCAGAAAGCCGTCATCACCAAGGCCAAGAAGTCGATTGCCGGCTTCCGCGTCCGTGAAGAAATGCCGCTGGGCTGCAAAGTCACGCTGCGTGGCGACAAGATGTACGAATTCCTGGACCGCCTGATCAACGTGGCTCTGCCCCGCGTCCGCGACTTCCGCGGCGTGAAAGGCTCGAGCTTTGATGGCAATGGCAACTATGCCATGGGCCTGAAAGAGCAAATCGTGTTCCCGGAAATCAACTTCGACAAGGTCGACGAAGTTCTGGGGATGGACATCATCATCTGCACCAACGCGAAGACCGACGCAGAAGCCAAGGCGCTGTTGAAGCATTTCAACATGCCCTTCACGTCGTAAGCGCGAGGAACATAGATATGGCAAAGAAATCCATGGTGAACCGCGAAGTAAAGCGGGCCGCGCTGGTGAAGCGTCATGCTTCCAAGCGGGCCGCGCTGAAAGCGGTGATCAACGATCAGGCGAAACCGGTGGAAGATCGCTTCAAGGCGACCCTGAAACTGGCCCAGCTGCCCCGCAATTCGTCGGCTGTCCGGTTGCACAACCGCTGCCAGCTGACGGGCCGCCCGCATGCGTATTACCGCAAGCTTAAACTCAGCCGTATCATGCTGCGTGATCTCGCCTCGTTTGGCCAGATCCCCGGCATGGTCAAGTCCAGCTGGTAAGGAGGACCGGATATGATGATGAACGATCCTATCGGGGACATGCTTACCCGGATCCGCAACGCTCAGATGCGCGGCAAGTCCACGGTGATGACGCCTGCGTCCACCCTGCGCGCCCGCGTGCTCGACGTGCTTTTGTCCGAAGGCTACATCCGTGGCTATGAAAAGGCAGACACGGCGAACAAGCAGGGCGAATTCACGATCAGCCTGAAGTACTACGAAGGTGAGCCTGTGATCCGCGAACTCAAGCGCGTGTCCAAGCCCGGCCGTCGGGTCTATATGGGCGTCAGCGAGCTTCCCTCGGTCCGTAACGGCCTGGGTGTCTCGATCGTTTCGACGCCGAAAGGTGTCATGTCGGATGCAAATGCACGCGCTGCCAATGTTGGCGGCGAAGTGCTTTGCACCATATTCTAAGGGAGGGTGGAATGTCTCGTATCGGCAAGAAACCCGTAACCCTGGTCGGTGGCACCTCTGCCTCGATCAGCGGTCAGACCATCGAAGTTAAGGGCCCGAAAGGCACCCGCAACTTCACGGCCAGTGACGATGTCACGCTGACCATCGAAGGCGACGCGATCAAGGTCACCCCGCGTGGGTTGTCCAAGCGCGCGCGCCAGCAGTGGGGCATGACCCGCTCGATGGTTGCAAACCTCGTGACCGGCGTCTCGACCGGCTTCCGGCAGGACATGGAAATCCAGGGCGTTGGCTACCGCGCCGCAATGGCCGGGGATGTCCTGAAACTGTCGCTTGGCTATTCGCACGAAGTGAACTTCGCCGTGCCGAAGGGGGTGACCATCACCGTCCCGAAGCAGACTGAAATCGTTGTGGAAGGCATTGACCAGCAGCAGGTTGGTCAGGTCGCAGCAAACATCCGCGAGTGGCGTGCGCCCGAGCCCTACAAGGGCAAAGGCATCCGCTACAAGGGCGAGTTTGTCTTCCGCAAAGAAGGCAAGAAGAAGTAAGGACAAGAGAAATGGCAAACAACAAAAGAGAGCTGTTCCTCAAGCGCCGTATGCGCGTCCGGAACAAGATCAAGGCAACTTCGCACGGCCGTCTGCGCCTTTCGGTGCACCGGTCGAACAAGAACATCAGCGTTCAGCTGATCGACGATGTGAAGGGCGTGACCATCGCTTCGGCTTCTTCTCTCGAGAAGGATCTGGGCGTGGTTGGCAAGAACAACGTCGAAGCCTCCGCCAAGGTAGGTGCTGCGATTGCAGAACGTGCGAAAAAGGCCGGGGTCGAGGATTGCTACTTCGACCGTGGCGGCTTCCTGTTTCACGGCAAGATCAAGGCCTTGGCCGATGCTGCCCGTGAAGGTGGCCTGAAGTTCTAAATCACGCGGGCGGCGGTTTCGCCGCCCCGATGATCCGGGGGCGCACCTGATGCGCCCACCAGGATTGGCAAAACAAGGCGCCAAGTGCGCCACCAGTGAAGGAATGCCTTATGGCAGAACGTGAACAACGCCGGGACAATCGTGGGGGCAATGACCGCCGCGACAACCGCCCGGAAGAAAACCCGGAATTCGCCGACCGTCTGGTCGCGATCAACCGCGTGTCGAAAACCGTCAAGGGTGGCAAGCGCTTTGGCTTTGCAGCTTTGGTCGTTGTCGGTGACCAGCGTGGTCGCGTCGGCTTTGGCAAGGGAAAAGCCAAGGAAGTGCCGGAGGCGATCCGCAAGGCCACCGAACAGGCCAAGCGCAGCCTGATCCGTGTGCCGCTGAAGGACAGCCGCACCCTGCACCACGACATGGAAGGTCGCCACGGCGCCGGTAAAGTCGTGATGCGGACCGCCGTCGCTGGTACCGGCATCATCGCCGGCGGCCCGATGCGCGCCGTGTTCGAAATGCTGGGGATCCAGGATATCGTGGCCAAGTCGATCGGCTCGACCAACCCCTACAACATGATCCGCGCCACCATCGACGGCCTCAAGCACGAAACCTCGCCGCGTCAGGTTGCCGCCCGTCGCAGCAAGAAAGTGGCCGAGATCCTGCGCAAGCCGGAAACCGAAGCTGCTGAAGCTGTGGAGGCCTGATCATGACCGAGAAGAAAACGATTGTCGTCAAGCAGGTGGCCTCCGCCGCCCGCCGCCCGGCCAAACAGACCGCGACCCTGAAAGGTCTTGGCCTGAACAAGATGAACCGCACCCGTGAACTGGAAGATACCCCTTCCGTCCGCGGCATGGTGAACAAGATCAGCCACCTCGTCGAGATCATCGAAGAGCGCGGTTAAGTCTGGGTTCACCCCGACGCTCCAACATCAAACGCCCCTGCGGAAGCGCGGGGGCGTTCTGGTTTTCGCAGAGTGTCCCACGCCGGTAGGGCGGGCATTTGCCCACCGTCGGTTTTACATCACCGCCACCAACGCATAGACGGCCATCCCGATCACGATCAGCGACCCCACCGTGTAGAAGGTCGCCCGTACTTCATGCGACTGCGCGGTCGCATAGGCCAGCGCGTGCGCCGCCCGCGAAATGACAAAGCCATACATAACGACCTGCGCCAGCCAAAGTGGTGGTCCCACGGCGACGAACAGCAGCCCTGCGCACCAGAAAGCGGGAATGTTCTCCAGATCATTGCGATGCATCCGGCGTGAACGGTCGACATAGTCGTTGACCTCCAGCTGCGAAGGGTCCGGCTCGCGGTTGATCAGGCCCGGGCGCAGGTCCTCGGGGCTGGCAAGTCCGGTCTTGGCCCGCATCATCCGGTAGACAGTCATCCAGCCTTGGCCCATCACCTTCAGCACCATCAATGCCGAGGCGATCAAGTAGACCACAAACACCGGATTTTCGGTGTGAAACTCGCTCATTCCGATCCCCTTGCTGCCGGCCTTTCGCAATTCTGCGCTAAGACGCGCTTCAAACCAAGAGTGGAGTGCAGACATTGTTCCATCGACTCCGGGAACTTTGTGATTTCACGGGTCGGTGCTACGCTCTGACCGCGACTCAAACTGCCCGAGGAGGGGCAGCAAAGACCCAAGGGAGGACCGATAATGCCCACCAGATACACAGGCGGCTGCGATCATGTTCACGTAACAGCGGCGGCTGAACCAATCGACAACCATGAGTGTCACTGCAACGTCTGCAAGTCTGTCACCGGCCAGCACACCACGCATGTCGCCTTTTTCAACCACGGCGATATCCAGGTGGACCACCCGGAGAAGATCAAGCGCGTGCCCTTCAACGCGCAGAACCCGGACGGACCGCTGGAAATCTGCCTTTGCACGGACTGCAATGCCGTCTTGATGCTGGACGACAAGCAAAAGCGTATCCGTGTCGCGGTGCCGAATGTCATGGGCTATGACGACGCGGCCTTCCCCAAGGCCAGCTATCACGCGTTCTGGGACGAAACCAAAGGCTACGCCGCCCCGAGCGATGGGCGTCCGGTCTATTCGGGCCTGCGTCCCGAATTTACCTGGCCTGCCGGGCATTAAGACTCTCGGGGGCGTCCGGTGAAGGGCGCCCTTAGCTCCGCAAACGGGCGTCCAGTTCGGCGTTGATGGCGCCACCCAGCAGGATCGACCAGACGCTCAGGTATAGCCACATCATCAGGATGATCACCGCGCCGATCGACCCATAAATCGCGTTGTAGCTGTTGAAATTCGACAGGTAGACCGAAAACCCGATCGACACCCCGGCCCAGGCCAATGCAGCCACCAACACCCCCACGGTGATCCAGGGCGACCGGAACCCGCCCGGCACGTTCGGGCCAAAGCGGTACAGGATCGACAGGCAGGTGACCACCAACAGGAACATCGCCCCCCAGGGCAGGACGTGGGTCAACCAAGCCTCGAAGGTGCCAAATTGGACATAACTTAGCAGGATCGGCACTACGACCACGGTAACCAGCGCCACGAACAAGGACCCGATCAGCGCGGCGGTCAGGATGAAATCGACCACCCAGCCCCAAAGAAACCCGCGCGGCCGCGACCGGTGGACCACGTCAAGCCCTTGAATCAGTGCCGAAACCCCCGCCCGGGCTGAATACAGCGCGATTCCCAGTGACAGCGCGGTAGCCCAGCCCAAGGTGGTCTTCGGCGCTTGGATCAGCCCCATGACCTGATCGTGGATCAAGCCGCGCGCATCGGGCGGCAGAAACCTTTCGGCCACGGTCAGATAATCCGAAATCACCGTCGGGTCGGCCACTATACTCCACAGCGCGACAGCGGCGGCGAGGCCGGGAAAGACCGCGAACATCGCGTAGAACGCCACACCCGCCGCGATAAGGCCGAAATGCCCATCACCTACCCGCAGCCAGACCGCCGCGACAAAACTCAAGACCTGCCGAAAGTATCTCATAAGTGCACCTTTCCTCAGAATGCCGAATGGCGCAACTTGAAGCATCTCACCCGGCGTGGAATGATAGCGCAAACAAAGGGGCTTCCGATGACCTACACCGCACGCGATGACCGTTATGACCGGATGATCTACCGCCGTTGCGGCCGGTCTGGTGTCAAGCTTCCGGCCATCAGTCTGGGCCTGTGGCACAACTTTGGCCACGACACGCCGCATGCCACCAAACAGGCGATATGCCGCACGGCCTTTGACCACGGCATCACCCATTTCGATCTGGCCAACAATTATGGCCCGCCCGCAGGCAGCGCCGAAGAAGCCTTTGGCGACATCCTCAGATCCGACTTCCGCCCCTACCGGGACGAGATGATCATCTCCTCCAAGGCCGGGTATGAAATGTGGGACGGCCCCTATGGCGAATGGGGCAGCCGCAAATATATGGTCGCGTCCTGCGATCAGTCGCTGAAACGGCTGGGACTGGACTATGTCGACATCTTCTATTCGCACCGGTTCGACCCCGACACGCCGCTGGAAGAAACCATGCAGGCGCTCGACCATATCGTCCGCTCCGGTCGCGCGCTTTACGCCGGGATTTCCAGCTATAACAGCCAGCGCACGCGAGAGGCGGCGGCGATCCTGAAGGACCTTGGCACCCCCTGCCTGATCCATCAGCCCAGCTATTCGATCCTGAACCGCTGGGTCGAAACCGATGGGCTCAAGGATACCTTGGCCGACCTTGGCATCGGCTCGATTGCCTTTACGCCGCTGGCACAGGGCATCCTGACGAAGAAATACCTGAACGGCATCCCCGACGGCAGCCGCGCGACGCAAGGCAAATCGCTGGACCGCTCCGTCATCACCGACCGGGCGCTGGCTTCGATTGGTGCGCTGAATGCGATGGCCGAGACGCGGGGTCAGACGCTGGCCCAGATGGCGATTGCCTGGGTCTTGCGTGGCGGCGGCATCACCTCTGCCCTGATCGGCGCCAGCAAACCCGAGCAGGTGGAAGACTGCGCCGGGGCGATCCGCAATCTGGATTTCACCGCCGATGAACTGGTCCGGATCGATGCGATTGCCGAGGAAAAGGATGTCAACCTTTGGGCGAAGTCATCCTCTGCCTGACCGGTCCTAAAGATCGGCCAATTCAAGCCCGACCCGGTCCATAAGCCCGCTGCGCCGCAGGGTGACGGCGGGGTAATCCGGCTCGTTGCGGATGCGGTCCAGCGAAAAGTCTGGTTCAACCCGCAACAGCCCGCGATAGATGCGTGAAGCCCTGACCCGGTCATCCACTGCAAGATACAGGAACAACAGATGCCGCATCGCCGCGCGAAAGCTGGGCGCGCGGTAATGTGCGGCCTCGTAATGCGCTATGGCGGCGGCATGGTCGCCGCCACGCAGTGCTGCAAGGCCGGACAGCGCCTCCCACCAGTGGACATGCGCGGTCCGAGCGGCAATCTCGACCCCGCGCCGGGCAGCGGCAAGGGCACCGGCATTGTCGTCGTTGCGGATCAGCGCCGCCGCCCGGGCCCAATGGGCAAAGGCGTTGCAGGGGCTTAGCAAAACCGCATCGCGTGCAAGGATCGTCCCGGCCTCGGGGTTCTCGTCCACCATGACCCGTGCCTGACTGACCAGCGCCAGCACCAGCGGGTTGGCATTCGACATCTCCAGCGCCTTGCGCGAAAACTCATCGGCCTCGGCCACCAGCGTCCGAAAGTCGGTTTCGGTCCGCTCGACATACATGATCTGCCGCACCAGACAGCGCCAGGCATAGATGCGGCCCGGCTCGGCCAGATCATCGGCCTCAATAAGCAGACGGTCCGCCAGACGCAACCGTGCGGAATCGTAGCTGAACATTTCGGTCAGCGCCTCGGCGATCAGCGCATTGGCCCGCATAGGCCCGTCGGCACATTCGCGCAGAAGCGGGAAATGGGCCAGCGCCGCATCCGCCGCCTGAAACACCAGCGGCGGCAATTCCCCTTTGGCAAAGATGTCGGCCTCCCGCAGCGGCACGGCGGCGCGCTGGTTCCAGATCGTCTTGCGCCCCGCGGTCGAGATCAGGCTGACCAGCAGATGCACCTGATCCTGCCCCTCGGTCCCCTCGACATGCAACGACATCCCACCGGGAGGCAGGTCCTTGGGAATAGGGCTGCCGCTGGCCCCGAAAAGGTCGACATGCGCAAACTCGGCCACAAGACGCCCGATGGCGTCGGCCAGCGCCTTGCCGATGTAATTTCCCTGCCCGTCTGGCAGCTTGCCCAGACGGATCACCAGGGGCAGCCGGGGAATCGCTGCACGGGACGGCCGCGCCTCGCTTAGCCGGGCAATACCCATCTGTTCGTCAACCCGGTTGCGCTCTTCCTGCAACCAGATCGTGAAGGCGTGGTCGGTGATGTCGATGCCTTCCAGAAACTCGTGCCCCGAACTCAGCGCCTGCGTCGCGGTGTCGGTGTCCTGCTCCAGATCGGTCGCGACATCGCCCAACTGCACGCTGTCGCGGTCGGAAAACAGCCGGCCCGCGTCATCGCCAAAGGCCTTGCGGATTTCCATAAGCGCCTGACGCAGGCTTCCAGCGGCACGCTCGGTGTCGCGGTCGGACCACAGCCGCGCCTCCAGCCAGCGCCGCGGGCGCAACCGGCCGGGGGTCCGGCACAGCATTGCAAGGATGGCGCGCGCCTTTGCGCCGCGCGGCGTGCAATCCTGCCCGGCGTCATTGCGCACCTCGAAAACGCCGACAAGGCGAATGAACATCCGCGGCCCCATACCTTCGCAGGCAGGCTAAGCTGTTGTGGATTAAGGCGCAACCGTCGAGGGAGCGACCTTGACCGAAGCCGTCACATAGTTGCAGCCAAAGTCACGGTCCGACAGGCTCCACCGCCAGCTGACCGGGTTGAACACCATCCCCCGGCGATCGACCGGCCTTAGCCCGGCCTTGCCGATCAGCGTGTAAAGCTCATCCGGAGTGATGAACTTGCGCCAGTCATGCGTGCCTTTCGGCAACCAGCGCATCACCCATTCGGCCCCGACAATCGCCATCGCAAAGCTTTTCGGCGTCCGGTTGAGGGTCGAGCAGATCATCAACCCCCCCGGCCGCAGCAAGGTCTGGCAGGCCGTCAGATAGCCCTGCGGGTCGGCGACATGCTCGACAACCTCCATGTTCAGCACGACATCGAACTGCTCGCCTGCGTCCGCAAGGGCTTCGGCGGTCGTGTGGCGATAGTCGATCACCAACCCCGACTGCGCCGCATGAACCTGTGCAACCGGGATGTTCCGCTCCGCTGCGTCGGCACCCACGACCTCGGCCCCCAGCCGTGCCATCGGTTCGGACAAAAGCCCGCCGCCGCAGCCGATATCCAGGATGCGCAACCCCTTGAAGGGCAGGGGCCCCGTCAGGTCCCGCCCGAATTCTGCGGCGATCTGCGCGCAGATATAATCCAACCGGCAGGGGTTCAGCATGTGCAAAGGCTTGAACTTGCCATTAGGGTTCCACCATTCGGCGGCCATCGCCTGAAACTTTGCCACCTCTGCCGGATCAACCGTGTTCACAACCATCGCCGCCTCCTGATTGCCCTTCGACATCGGGCCCGCCCCCGTTATATAGTCCGGCTATGGATCTAAGATCAGGGCAAAAGCGCGCAGTCGAGTATCTTTACCCGCCGATCGAGCCCTTCGATCAGCGCGTGATCGACATGGGCGATGGCCACAAGGTCTATGTCGAACAATGCGGCAATCCCGCAGGCCAGCCGGTCATCGTCTTCCACGGCGGGCCGGGCGGCGGCTGTTCGCCTGCCATGCGCCGCTATTTCGACCCCCGCGCCTACCGCGTCGTGCTGTTTGACCAGCGCGGCTGTGGCCGGTCGCGCCCGCATGCGTCGGTCACCGACAACACGACCTGGCATCTGGTTAGGGATGTCGAGGTGATCCGCAAAGCCCTTGGCATCGACAGCCTGATCGCCTTTGGCGGCAGCTGGGGGGCAACCCTTGCGTTGATCTACGCTCTGTCGCATCCGGACCGCGTGACGCAGCTTGTCCTGCGGGGCGTGTTCCTGATGACCCGGGCCGAGCTGACGTGGTTTTACGGCGGCGGGGCAGGGGCCTTCTTCCCCGAACTTTGGGCCCGTTTCACCAGCGTCATCCCGGCGGATGAACAAGACGACCTGATCGCCGCCTACCACCGCCGCCTGTTTTCCGGCAATCTGGCCGAGGAAACCCGCTTTGGCCGCATCTGGGCCGCGTGGGAAAACGCGCTTGCGTCGATCCACAACGAAGGCATGACCGGCGAAAGCCCCTCGGACTATGCCCGTACCTTTGCCCGGCTGGAGAATCACTATTTCCAGAACGGTGGCTTTCTGGACGGTGACGGCTGGATCCTGCGCGAACGTCCCCGGATCGAACATATCCCAACCACCATCGTGCAAGGTCGCTTTGACATGATCTGCCCGCCGCAAGGGGCATGGCATCTGGCGAATGGCTGGGAGAAATGCGACCTGCGGATGATCCCGCTGGCCGGACACGCCCTCTCTGAGCCCGGCATAAGCGAAGCGCTGGTCAAGGTGATGGACGGCTTGCGCGGCGGTTGATCATTCATCGTGGGTTGGACTTCAGCCCGACTCTTTCCTGACATCCAATCGCTCTCCCTCAGGAGTGAAGCGGGACGCAACGAGAGTGCCGTCTCACCACAGTCGGAAGGTTTCAAATGGGTTTGCATTTCAGACATATGAATTTTTCTGACGCGACCGATGGCTTAGCGCATACGCTGCGCTCGTTATGTGGTTCGTGAAATGAGAGAGAAAAATGGGACAGCGAGACCAGATTTCTGGAAGCTGGAGGTTGGAAAATGGGCGGGTGATAGAGGACGACGCCTGTGTCGAGATACGAAAGATGATCCGCGAAAAGCTAAGCGAAGTCGCGCAAGACCAAAGTGGCTGGCTAAAACTTTTTCATGATATTGACACCGGAAGCTATTGGGAGTTGGACTTCCCGCAAGGTGAAAGCCACGGAGGGGGTCCACCTAGGCTTCGAAAGGTAGAATTGGCCGATGTTCAGGACCGATATAAGACTTAGGAAAACCTTAACGCCATTATAAAATGTCAAACAAAACCAATAGTTTATCGAACTTGTCCACTGCGGACACCACCCCGTAGGTCGGGGTTCACCCCGACTTTATCAAGCCCGCTTCCCCACCACCGCCACCCCCAGCGCCTCCAGCACCTTTGCTTCGATATGCCCCGCATCCAGCCCCGCGACCCGGTACATCGCCTCGGGCGAGGCCTGGTCGATAAAGATATCCGGCAGCACCATCGACCGGAATTTCAGCCCCCGGTCAAACACCCCCGCCTCGGCCAGCAGCTGCGCCACCAGCGAGCCAAAGCCGCCAATAGCGCCCTCCTCGACCGTGATCAGCGCCTCATGCCCGCGCGCCAGTTGCAGGATCAGGTCGCCGTCCAAAGGCTTGGCAAAGCGGGCATCCGCGACCGTCACCGACACCCCGCGCGCGGCCAACGCCTCGGCCGCTTTCAGGCTCTCCCCCAGCCGCGTCCCGAACGACAGGATCGCCACCCGGCTGCCTTCACGGATCACCCGACCACGTCCGATCTCCAGCGGAACGCCCCGCACGGGCATCTCGACCCCCACGCCCTCACCCCGCGGATAGCGGAAGGCAATCGGCCCGGCGTCATGCGCGGCGGCGGTGGCGACCATGTGGACCAGTTCCGCCTCATCCGCCGCGGCCATCACCACCATGCCGGGCAGGGTGGCCATGAAGCCGACGTCAAACGCCCCCGCATGGGTCGCCCCATCGGCCCCGACCAGCCCG
>CAIXBE010000218.1 GCA_903917595.1 uncultured Rhodobacterales bacterium | reverse complement strand
GGGTTCATCGCCAGACACATCGAGCAGCCCGCAAGCCGCCATTCAAACCCGGCGTCGATGAAGATCTGCGCCAGGCCCTCCTCTTCGGCCTGCGCGCGCACAAGGCCCGAGCCAGGGACAACCATCGCACGTTTAACCGCGATCTTCTTGCCCTTCAGAATGGCCGCTGCGGCACGAAGGTCTTCGATCCGGCCATTGGTGCAAGAACCAATGAAGACTGTGTCGATGGTAATGTCGGTCAGTTTCTGACCTGCCGTCAGGCCCATGTAGTCCAGCGCGCGCTGGGCGGCCTCGACCTTGCCGCCGGTGAAATCAGAAGGCGAAGGCACGGTGCCGGTGATCGGCAGCACGTCTTCGGGGCTGGTGCCCCAGGTCACGACGGGGGCGATGTCTTCGCCACGGATCGTCACCACCTTGTCGAAATGCGCGCCTTCATCGGTGTAAAGCGTCTTCCAGTAGGCCAGAGCGGCCTCCCATTTCGCGCCTTTCGGCGCGTGCGGGCGGCCCATGCAATAGGCAAAGGTCTTTTCATCCGGCGCAATCAGACCAGCCCTGGCGCCACCTTCGATGGCCATGTTGCAGACCGTCATCCGGCCTTCCATTGAAAGCTCGCGGATCGCCTGACCGCAGTATTCGATGACATAGCCGGTGCCGCCAGCGGTGCCGGTCTCACCGATCACGGACAGGGTGATATCCTTGGCGGTGACGCCGGGGCGCAGGGAGCCAGTGATTTCCACCTTCATGTTCTTGCCCTTGCGCTGGATCAGCGTCTGGGTGGCAAGGACATGTTCAACCTCGGACGTGCCGATCCCGTGGGCAAGCGAACCAAATGCCCCATGCGTGGCGGTATGGCTATCGCCGCAAACGACGGTCATGCCGGGAAGGGTCCAGCCCTGTTCCGGGCCGACAATATGGACGATGCCTTGGCGCACGTCCGACACCGGGTAATAATTGATCCCGAAATCCTTGGCGTTCTTGTCCAAGGCGGCCACCTGAATCCGGCTGTCTTCGGTCATCGTTGCCGCATTGGCGCGGTCCAGCGTGGTGGGGACGTTATGGTCCGGCACGGCGATGGTCTTTTCCGGGGCGCGCACCTTGCGACCCGTCATCCGCAGGCCTTCGAACGCCTGCGGGCTGGTCACTTCATGAACCAGATGGCGGTCGATGTACAAAAGGCAGGTGCCGTCTTCGGCCTGATGGACGACGTGGTCATCCCAGATCTTGTCATACAGGGTGCGCAAAGCGGTCATGGCTCATCTCTTCGGATTGGCGGAAAGGGGAAAGGCGACGCAAACCAGGGTGCGCTATACACGCACCACCTGTGTCAGCAAAGTCGCGACAACACGGACCGCGCCTGTGCGGTGAACCGCCCCGGCAGGCGGTCATGGTCGGCAATGTCGAAAAAGCGCGTCATGGGCTGGGATATATGCCGATTCCGACTGTTCAGCAACGGGAAAGGCAGGCCTCCTGCAAGCTGTCTTAAGGGGTGATCCAAGGGGCGCCAAGGGGGGATTGTGGACTGGTTTCGCGAATTGACCGGCTTGCCGAATGACCGGCCCGAGACAGTGCGGGCGGGCGTCGTGATTCAGGGTGATACCTTGCTCTTTCCGGAGAGTGGGCGACGGCTGCAAGCGGGAAAGCTTGCCAAGCCTATGTTGGCGGACCTGCCGGCCCCACCTGTAGGGCCTCGGCGGATCAAGGTGTCGGAAGTGGTCGCAAATGTAACGGCGCTGCATGCCGATCCGTCGAACGCCGGAGCACTGTTTCAGGTCGCCTCGCAGTTCAACCTGCTGGAGATGATCTCGCCCGAGATCACGCCGGATCAGGGAATTTCGCGGTATTCGTTGGACCGGACGCAGGGACCGGCATGTGCCCTGGCATGCGCAGCCGGGACGATTTACCGCAATTATCTTGTCCCGGTATTGGGGCGGGTCGGCCAAAGCGCGGACCGGCAGTTAGACATGCTGGCCGACATGGGCCATGCCCTTGGCAACGACGGTGGCGCATTCTGGCGAATGCAGAATGGCTATGCTCTGCCCCAGCGCGGTGGGTTGGCGGCAGTTGCGGCCCGTATCGCGTTGGCGGATCGCAAAGTCTTGACCGGAAGGCTGAGAGTGGGGGTTCAGGAAGCCACGGAAGTCACGCTGCCGGGTAAGGGGCATCTTGTGCACCAAGTCTATGCTTCGGCCTTGCCGATTGCTTATGCCAATGAACCCGTCGCAGATTGAGAGCCGTTCGCCAGTCTGGTTCTTGACGCGGCCTATGAATCCACCATGGCTGCCGCTTTGGCCTGTGGCGCGCGCCGTGTCTTCCTGACGCGCTTGGGCGGCGGGGCGTTTGGCAACCCGCCTGAATGGATCACCAGGGCCATCGCCTCTGCGGTCAACCTGTACCAAGCGGCCGATCTGGAGGTCTGTCTGGTCAGTCATGGCAGGGCAGATCCGCAAAATCTTTCCCTTCTGGGATGAGGCAGGATCTTGCGCCTAAGGTCCTGCAACCGGGGACTGAAGCATTCGGGCAATGAAGGGTTCGGGGCTGTCGACCTCGGTCAGTTTGGCGCCACCCTTGCCGCCCGGCTCGATCCACCAGAACCTTGTGCCGACGGCGCGGATCAGGCTGCGGTCGTGGCTGACCAGCAAGGTCGCGGCACCCTTGGTGGTTAGCTCGTCCTCCAGCGCCTCCTGGCCTTCGATGTCCAGATGGTTGGTTGGTTCATCCAGAAGAAAGAAGTTCGGGCGTTGCAGGCGCAGGATCAGCATCGCCAGCCGCGCCTTCTGCCCGCCCGACAGCGCCCGCAGCGGGGAGGTCTGCATCGCGACGCTGATCCCGACCCCCGCCAGAGCCGTCCGCGCCGCCTGATCGCCCAGATCAAAGCGGGCGGTGATCATCCCATGCGGCGTGGCCTTGGGGTCAAGTCCGGTCAGCCCCTGATCGGCCACCCCCGCCACCACCGACGGGGCCGCACGGATCGGCCCGACCTCCCCTCGCAAGGCCACAGCGACCAGCCCAAGGAACCGCGACTTCCCCGCCCCGTTCGCCCCCATCAGCACCACCCTTTCACCCGGGCTGATCCACAGCTCCGGGCACCGAAACAGCCGCCGCCCGTCCGGCGCCGTCACGTCGCAAGCCGAGACATGGATCAGCGCCCGCGCATGCGCGTCGGATGTTTCCAACCTGATCTCCCCCGCACTCCGCGCCTTGAACCCCGGCACTGCCGCCGCCTCGATCTTCGCGGCCCGGTCGGTCAGTTGCTTGGTCTTGGTGATCAGAAGGTCCGACCCCGAGTTGATGCCGATGTTCTTCAGCTTGGCCGCCTGCCGGCGCAACTGCCGCGCGGCCCGCAGGTCAAGGTCATGCTGACGGCCGGTTGCCGCGTCAGCCTCGTCCAGCGCCATCTGTGCCTTGCTGTAGGGCAGGGCAAAGACCGGCGACAGACGGTCGCGCAGGAACAGCGTCCGAGTCGCGATGTCATCCAGAAACGCCCGGTCATGCGAAGCGATGATCAGCGCGGTGGCGCGCGGCAGGTTCAGAAGCCAGCGCTGCAACTGGCCAATGCGGGCAAGGTCCAGATGGTTGGTCGGCTCGTCCATCAGGATCAGATCAGGCTCTCTGACCGCAACGCGCGCCAGCAGCACCAGCCGCTGCCAGCCGCCGGACAGCCCGGACAACGGCAGATCGCGCAGGGCCAGCGGAATCTCCAACTCGTCCAGCGCGATGTCCGCCCGCCAATCCTCGCCCTCATCCACCGCCTGCAAGACCACCTCACGCGCGGTGAGGCTGGCCAACCCGCCGGGCACGTCCTGCGCCAGAAGCCCGGTCACCAGACCCCGCTTGCGGGTGATCTGGCCGGTGGTCAGATCGGTCTGGCCCATCAGCGCCTGCAACAGGGTGGATTTCCCCCGCCCGTTCGGGGCCACCAGCGCCAGCCGGTCGCCGGGGCTCAGGGTCAGGTCAAGCTGGGCAAACAGCGGTGCTCCAAGCGTGATGCCTGCGTCTTTCAGGGTCAGAAGGCTCATGGGATACTCCGGTCCGAAAATGGCAGACAGGCTGCCGTTCGGGCAGATCGGAGAAGCAATGGAACCCCGATCAGCCCCGCACAGTTACATGCGGGGCAAGGACAGGGCCGGTGTTACGGTGGTGATTGGCACGCCAGATCACGCGGAACCCTCCAGTTTGCGGGACAAGGGTGCGCTGATCCGGGACGGGCGTCAAGCGG
>CAIXBE010000217.1 GCA_903917595.1 uncultured Rhodobacterales bacterium | reverse complement strand
CGGGCCAAGGCGGCTAGGCTGGTCGAAACGCGGCAAGGGACAAGGGTGCGACATGGGACGGCTGGATGGCAAGATGATCGTGGTGACGGCGGCGGGGCAGGGGATCGGGCGGGCGTCGGCACTGGCTTTGGCGCGCGAAGGGGCTGCGGTCATCGCGACCGACGTGAATGCGGCGGCCTTGGCAGAGCTGGCAGGGTTGGGCCTGCAGACCCGGGTTCTGGATGTGCGTGACCCGCAAGCGATCACCGCGACTTTTGCCGACATCGGCACGCCGGACGTGTTGTTCAACTGTGCGGGGTTCGTGGCCAACGGCACCATTCTGGACTGTGACGAAGCAGCCTGGGATTTCAGCGTCGATCTGAACCTGAAGGCGATGTACCGGATGTGCCGGGCGGTGCTGCCGGGGATGGTGGCGCGCGGGCATGGCAACATCATCAACATGGCCTCGGTCGTGGGCTCATTGATCGCGGCCCCGAACCGGTTCGTCTATGGGGTGACCAAGGCCGGGGTGATCGGGCTGACCAAGGCGATTGCCGCCGACTTTGTGACCAAAGGCATCCGCTGCAACGCGGTCTGTCCCGGCACGGTCGACAGCCCGTCGCTGCAGGACCGGATGCGGGCCAGCGGCGATTATGAGGCTGCGCGCAAGGCGTTTCTGGCGCGTCAGCCGATGGGCAAGATGGCGGTCCCGGACGAGATTGCCGGGCTGGTCGTGTTCCTTGCCTCGGACGATTCGGCCTTTGTCACCGGGCATGCGCATGTGATCGACGGGGGTTGGTCGAACACCTGAACCGCTTAGGCCGTGGCGCGGAACCGCCGCAACCGCAGCGCGTTCATCAACACGAAGACCGACGACATCGCCATCGCCCCAGCCGCAAGGACCGGTGACAAAAGGATGCCAAAGCCGGGATACAGCGCCCCGGCGGCAACCGGGATCAGGGCGGCGTTGTAGGCGAAGGCCCAGAACAGGTTCTGCCGGATATTGGCCATGGTCGCGCGCGACAGGCCGATGGCTTGCGGCAGGGCGGTCAGCTGGCTTGCTACCAGAACCACATCTGCGGCCTCGATCGCGACATCGGTGCCCGCCCCCATGGCGATGCCGACATCGGCGGCGGCCAGAGCCGGGGCATCGTTGATCCCGTCGCCGACAAAGGCCAGTTTCCCCGACGCCCGCAGTCGGGTCAGGACGGCGACCTTGCCGTCGGGGGTGACCTCGGCCATTACCTCGTCGATGCCCAGATCGGCGGCGACGGCGCGGGCGGTGCGGGCATCATCGCCCGAGATCATCGCCAGCCGCAGACCCTGGGCTTTCAGGATCGCAAGGGCGGCGGGCGTGGTGGGGCGGATGCGGTCGGCAACTGACAGAAGGGCCGCCAGCTTGCCGTCGCGGGCCGCAAAGACCGGGCTTTCGCCGCGTTCCGCAAGCGTGGTGGCCAGATCGGCGAAGGCGGAGGTGTCGATGCCGCGCGCGGCCATGTCGCGGGCCGCACCGACGATGATGTCAACGCCTTCGACGCGGGCGGAAATTCCGTAGCCGGGGCGGGCAAGGAAGCCTTCGGCGGCGGGCAGGTCGGGGCCTGCAGCGGCCACGATGGCGCGGGCGATGGGGTGTTCGGACGGGGCTTCGGCCGCTGCGATCAGGCGCAACAGCGTTTCGCGGTCCTCACCCGGGGCGGGGTGGAACGACGCCAGGTGCGGCTTGCCTTCGGTCAGGGTGCCGGTCTTGTCGAAGGCGACGGTGCGCACGCCTTCCAGCGCCTGCAGCGCTTCGCCCTTGCGGAAAAGGACGCCCAGTTCCGCCGCGCGTCCGGTGCCGACCAGGATCGAGACCGGGGTGGCAAGGCCCATCGCGCAGGGGCAGGCGATGATCAGGACGGCAACCGCATTGACCAGCGCCATTGCAAGACCGGCGCCGGAGGCCAGCCAGACCCCGAAGGTCACCAGCGCGGCCAGCAGAACCGCCGGAACGAACCATAGCGTCACCTTGTCGACCAGCGCCTGCACCGGCAGCTTGCCGCCCTGGGCCGCCTCGACCGTGCGGATGATGCGCGACAGAAGGGTGTCGGCCCCGACTTCGGTCGCTTTGATCACCAGCGCGCCGGTCTGGTTGACGGTGCCGCCGATCACCCGGTCGCCGGGGTGGCGGGCGGCAGGCAGGGGTTCGCCAGTCACCATCGCCTCATCGACCCAGCTTTCGCCGGAGGTTACCTCGCCATCGACCGGCAGGCTTTCGCCCGGGCGGATTTCAAGCAGGTCGCCGGGGCGCAGGTCGGACAGCGGCACGTCGATGACCCCGCCATCCCGCCGCAAATGCGCCACGGCGGGTTGCAGGCGGACAAGGCGCTCGATGGCTTGTGAGGCCTGACCCCGCGCCCGCGCCTCCAACATCCGGCCCAGCAGGACGAGGGTCACGATCATCGCGGCGGCCTCGAAGTAGACGGCAGCGCGACCTTCGGGGAAAAGCCCGGGCGACAGGGTGGCCAAGGTGGAATAGGTCCAGGCGGCACCTGATCCAAGGGCCACCAGACTGGACATGTCGGGCGCGCCGCGCAGCAGGGCGGGGATGCCCTTGGCAAAGAACCGCCGCCCCGGACCGGCAAGGACCAGCGATGACAGGACGAACTGGATCAGCCAACTGGTGCCCTGTCCGATGGTGGCCATGACCCAGTGATGAAACGCCGGGATCATATGTCCGCCCATCTCCAGCCCGAAAACCGGGAGGGTCAGGACCAGCGCGACCGCGACGTCACGTTTGAGAACCCGGGCCTCATGCGCCCGGTCGGCGGCGCGCAGGGTGGCAGCGCTGGCCCCCCCGGCAAGCCGCGCCTCATATCCCGCCTTGCGGATCGCGGCCAAAAGCGCATCCGGTCCGGCAATTCCGTCAACCCGCACGCTTTCGGTGGCAAGGTTGACCGTGGCCGCGCTGACCCCCGGCACCGCCAGCAGCGCGCGTTCTACCCTTCCGACACAAGAGGCGCAGGTCATGCCGACAATGGTGACGCTTTGCGTCGGGGTGCTGACCGCATAGCCCGCCTTCTGCACTGCCGCAATCAGGCTGGCGGCAGGGGCGCTGCCCGTCACCTCGGCGCGTTCGGTGGCAATGTTCACCCGGGCGGAGTCCACACCGGGAACGGCGGCCAAGGCGCGTTCGACCCGCCCCGCACAAGCGGCACAGGTCATGCCAGAAATCGCCAGTGACAGGTCTGGCTGGCTGGTCATGGCAAGACCGTTCGGGTGCGTGGCGCAAGCTTGCAATCGGCCAAGGTCGGGGTCCGTTCTCTGGCACGGGGTCGCAACCCCTGCCTGTTTCACTAAGCCTATGCGGTGGGCTGAGGCAAGATGAATTGTCGGGCGCAAGGCAGGTGGAGCCGGCAGGGCAATTTGCCTGTTCTTGGCACCGTTGCGCAAGTCTTGTCGGAGATTTATCGCGTGACTCCAGCGTGATGGCAGGCAGGCAAAAGCACACCGAACGCTCCGGACCATACGGTCCGGAACAGTGCCGCGAATATCAGCGCGCCAATGCGCTGCGGGTCGCTGGCGATCTGTTTGGCGGTAGGCGGATCAAAGCATACTTCGGAAAACTCTTGATCACCCGCGCCTTCGCCGTGACAGTCACGTCCTCAGCCGCAGGCTGTATCGTTGGTGTAGGCCTCACCCACGACCTTGGCATAGGTGGCGGCGGTCGGTTGTCCCTATCGACAGCTTCTGCCGTAGGTGCGTCCCTAGAATTATGTCAAATGGTTCCAGGTGGTTCGCTCCGCTGCCGCCGCCGCTCACCGCTTCGGGGACAGGTTTAAATGGCTCAGTTCGCAGTGAAAATTATCGGCCTAACCGGGTCAGTTCTGCGTGAAAATCAGCACCAGGGTAGCTGAGCGGGCACGAAGTCAGTGATTGACAAGGTATGGATCGTTCCAGTAATTATTGGAACGATCCATAATCGTACTCGGGGGAAGAAGCGGCTGTGAACTGGGCGTTTGTCGGGGCAAGCACGATTGCCGGCCAGTATCTGGTCGGGGCAGTCCGGGCGCAGGCGGGCAGCGATGTTCGTTGGGTCGTCAGCGGCACCGCAGATCGCGCGGCTTCCTTTGCAAGGGCCCACGGTATTGCTGGGTCCGGAACCGATCTTGCAGCGGCACTGGCCGCCCCTTCGGTGGATGCGGTCTATATCTCTTCGACCAACGAAAAGCATTACGCGCAAGCCATGGCGGCGATTGCGGCGGGCAAGCATATTCTGTGCGAAAAGCCGCTGGCGACCAGCATCGCGGATGCCGCCGACATGGTGCAAGCTGCGGAAACAGCTGGCCTGGTCTTTGCCATAAACCACCATTTGCGAAGCGCTGGTAGCCTGCGCGCGGTCCGCGAGATGATTGCCTTGGGCAAGGTCGGCAAGGTGTTGTCTCTGCGGATGTTTCACGCGGTTGAACTTCCTGTCCACCTGCGCGGTTGGCGCCTGGACAATCCGGGCGCGGGCGGCGGGGTGATTGCCGATCTGACGGTGCACAACGCCGATTGCGTGCGGTTCCTTTTGGGCGAGGACCCGATGTCGATCGTCGCGCACCTGGATGCGACCGGGCTGGGCAAAGGCGTCGAAGACAGCGCTATGTCTGTCTGGGCGATGCCGTCGGGGGCGATGGTCTTCAGTCACGAAAGCTTTACCCACCCCTTCGCCGCTTCTGGGATCGAGGTGCATGGCACCAAAGGCTCGATCTTGGCGCGGGGTGTCCTGTCGCAAGAGCCAAAGGGCGAGATCGACCTTGTCACCACCACGGGCATCACCCGCGTCGATTATGACAGGACAGGGCTTTATGAGGCCGTCGTGCAGAATTTCGTTGCAGCAGTGGCAGGCAAGTCCGCTCCTGCGGCTTCGGGCCGCGACGGTTTGAAATCCCTGCAAATCGCCGAAGCGGTCCGACGTGCTGCCCTTACCGGCCAGCGCCAGACTGTGAATTATGGAGAGCCCAGATGAGCAAGTTGACCAGCGCCGCTGACGCAGTGGCCCGCATTCCTGACGGGGCCATTGTCACGGTGTCCTCATCGTCAGCCCTGGGGTGCCCTGATCTTGTGCTGCAAGCCATCGGTGAACGGTTCGATGCACAGGGCCATCCGCGCAACCTGACAACCATTCACCCGATTGCGGCGGGCGACATGTATGGCGTCAAGGGCGTGGATCACATCGCCAAGGATGGGCTTCTGTCGCGGATTCTGGGCGGCTCTTATCCTTCTGGCCCATCGTCCAAACCAATGCCGGACATCTGGAAGATGATCGTCGAAGAACGGGTTGCGGCCTACAACGTGCCCTCCGGCATCCTGTTCGACATGACGCGCGAGGCGGCAGCGCGGCGTCCCGGCGTGCTGACCAAGGTCGGCATGGACACCTTTGCCGATCCGATCCGTCAGGGTTGTGCAATGAACGAAACGGCCGCCAAGGCTCCGATCGTCAAGCGGGTGGAGTTTGAGGGCGACACCTGGCTGCATTACCCCAACATCATCCCGACCGTCGCCATCCTGCGGGCGACCACGGCGGATGAACACGGCAATCTGACCTACGAACACGAGGGCGCCTATCTGGGCGGGCTGGAGCAGGCAATCTGCGTGCGCAACCATGGCGGGCTGGTGATTGCTCAGGTCAGCCGGATGACCAATCGCGGCAGCTTGCGCCCGCATGACGTGCGGGTGCCGGGGCATCTGGTCGATCTGGTGGTGATCGATCCCGATCAGAAACAGACCTGCGAGACGCTTTATGACCCCGCCATATCGGGCCAGATCATGCGGCCTTGGGACAGCTTTACCCTGGCCGAGCACGGCGTCGAAAAGATCATCGCCCGTCGCGCTGCGATGGAATTGCGCCGGGGCATGACGGCCAACCTGGGCTTTGGTATTTCGGCCATGGTCCCGCGCATCCTGCTGGAAGAGGGTCACCCCGAAGCGGTGACCTGGGCGATCGAACAGGGCGCCGTAGGGGGCATGCCGTTGACCGGATTTGCCTTTGGCTGTGCGTCAAACGCCGATGCCTTCGTGCCCAGCCCGCAGCAGTTCATCTACTTTCAGGGTGGCGGGTTCGATGTGTCCTTCCTGTCCTTCATGGAGGTGGACCGCGAAGGCAACGTCAACGTCTCGAAGCTGGCCAAGAAACCCTATCTGACTGCAGGATGCGGCGGGTTTGTAGACATCACTTCGGGCGCGAAGAAGATCGTGTTCTCGGGCTGGTTCGAGGCAGGGGCGCAAATTGACCTGACGGCTGAGGGTATCAAGGTCACGACCCCCGGCAAGTTTACCAAGATGGTCGAGGCGGTCGAACACGTCACTTTCTCGGGCAAACGCGCCCGCCAGTTGGGTCAAGAGGTTCTGTATATCACCGAACGCTGCGTCATCCGCCTGACCGAGACGGGCCTTCTGGCCACCGAGATCATGCCCGGTATCGACCCCGCGCGCGACATCGTGGCGGCTTCGGCCGGGCGGGTTCAGATTGCACCTGACGCAATCACCCTGCCGCTGTCACTGTTGGCCGACGCGCCGATGGGGTGGGGCAAATGAGCGCCGTTTACTTCACACGTCATGGCAGAATTGCCGAGTTGTGCCTTGATAACCCCGCCAAGATGAACGCCTTAACGGTGGAGATGCTGGGCCAGTTGGCAGCACATCTTGAGGTGATCGACCGTGACACCGGCATTGCCGCCGTGATGCTGACCGCCACCGGCGAGCGCGCTTTTTGCACCGGGGCCGATATCAACGGCTGGGGCGATCTGACCCCGGCCGAATTTGCCCGCCATTGGGTGCGTGACGGTCACCGGATTTTCGACAGACTGGCGCGGCTGGGCAAACCCACGATTGCCGTTCTGAACGGCCACGCCTTTGGCGGCGGCCTTGAACTTGCGGCCGCCTGCGATCTGCGGGTGATGGCTGTCAGCGCCAGTCTTGCCCTGCCGGAGGCTGGCGTCGGAATTGTGCCGGGCTGGTCGGGCACTCAGCGGTTGTTGCGGCTGCTGCCCGAGCCGATGGTCAAGGAAATGGCGCTGTTCGGCAATCGCATCAAGGCCGACCGGGCGCTGGCCTGCGGCTTTGTGGCCGCCGTGAGCGACGACCCGCGCGCTTTGGCGATAGCGCTTCTGGACCGTGCTGTCACCCTGTCACCCCGCGCGGTCGAGATCTCCAAATCCATGATCCATGCTGCTCAGGGCGAGGATCGCGCCGCCATGGTCGAAGCGCTGGGAAGTGCTGCCATCGCTGCCTCCGCTGACCGGGATGAAGGCGTCGCCTCGTTCCGTGAAAAGCGCAAACCAGACTTTTCGGGGACATAAAATGAACGACCTGCATATCATTACGGCCCAAACCATCGCGCTGCCGGAAACTGCCTATCAGGCGCGCCATTTCATCAACGGCGTAGCGCAGGACAGCGCTGATGGTCGCAAGTCCGACCGCATCTCGCCGTCACATGGATTGGTGGTCAGCCAGGCCGCCCTTGGGTCAGCGGTGGAAACGGAAGCCGCGATCAAGGCAGCCCGCGCCGCGTTTGATGACGGCCGATGGAGCCGCCTGTCCGGCAAGGCCCGCGCTGCAGTGCTGAACAAGGTGGCCGACCTGATCGAGGCGAATGTCGAAAAGCTGGCCCTGATCGAGACGCTGGAAAGCGGCAAGCCGATTTCTCAGGCGCGCAGCGAATGTGGCGGGGCGGCAGACTTGTGGCGCTATGCGGCATCGCTGGCGCGCACCAGCCATGGCGACAGCCACAACACCTTGGGTGCCGACATTCTGGCGGTGGTTCTAAAGGAACCCATCGGTGTGGTGTCGATCATTGCACCGTGGAACTTCCCGTTCTGGATCCTGTCGCAAAAGCTGCCCTTCGCGCTGGCCGCCGGTTGCACCTGCGTTGTGAAACCGTCCGAGATGACGCCTTCGACCACGGCGATGCTGGCTGACATGCTGGTCGAAGCCGGGCTGCCGCAGGGGGTGTGCAACATCGTGCTTGGCTACGGCAACCCGGTGGGGGCTTTGATGACCAGCCACCCGGACGTCGACATGGTCACTTTCACCGGCTCCACCGCTGTCGGCAAGATTATCACCAAGACCGCAGGGGACACCCTGAAAAAGGTGGCACTGGAACTGGGGGGCAAGAACCCGCAGGTGATTTTCCCGAATTGTGATCTGGAAGGCGCCGCCGATGCCGTGACATTCGGCGTCTATTTCAATGTCGGCCAGTGCTGTAATTCTTCCAGCCGGATCATCGTGCATGAGGACATCGCTGATGCCTTTGTGGCGCGGGTGGTGGCGTTGTCGCGCCGCGTGGCCTTTGGCAACCCGCTGCATCCCGATACCCAGGTGGGGGCCATTGTCACCCCTGAACATGCAACCAAAATCGACGGTTATGTCCGCGCCGCCGTGGCCAGCGGGGCCGAGGTTTGCATCGGTGGTGGCCCGATGACCGTGCCCGGCGTCGGGACGCAGTTCTATCAGCCGACGGTCGTGCGAGGCGTGACCCCCGACATGGCGATTGCACGGGAAGAGGTGTTCGGCCCGGTTCTGGTGGTGCTGACCTTCCGCACGCTGGAAGAGGCCATCGCGCTTACCAATGACGCCACCTATGGCCTGTCCGCCGGAATCTGGTGCGATGACGTCCACACCTGTCTGGAGTTCAGCCGCCGCGCGCAGGCGGGCACGGTCTGGACCAACACCTGGATGGACGGCTTCCCCGAAGTGGCCTTTGGCGGGGTCAAGCAATCGGGTCAGGGCCGTGAGATCGGCAGCTATGGCTTTGACGAATTCCTTGAGGTGAAATCGCTTGTCATGCGGGTTGGCCGCACGCGCGCACCTTGGGTGAAAAACGCCTGAAACCCTTCGGGAGACGGGCACAACCAACGCGGCAATACGAGGAAACCTAAGTGCGTGGCTATTTTGGAAAGAAGACGGCAATCGTTGCGGCACCGCTGGCCACGACCAGCATGGCCGTGGCGGAAGCTGTCGAGGTTCTGCACTGGTGGACCTCGGGCGGTGAAGCCGCCGCGCTGAACGTCCTGAAGGACGATCTGGCTGGCAAGTCGATTGGCTGGGTGGACATGCCGGTTGCAGGTGGCGGCGGCGAGGCAGCCATGACCACGCTTCGCGCCCGCGTCACCGCTGGCGATGCGCCGACCGCTGTTCAGATGCTGGGCTTTGACATTCTGGACTGGGCTGCGGAAGGCAAGCTGGCCAACCTTGACGCCGTGGCCGCCGAAGAAGGCTGGGACGCGGTCGTTCCGGCGCCGCTGCAAGGCTTTTCCAAGTCCGACGGCCACTGGGTAGCGGCACCTGTGAACGTGCATTCGACCAACTGGGTCTGGGCGAACAAGGCCATCCTGGACGAGCTTCGACTTGCCCAGCCGACCAGCTGGGACGAGTTCGTCGCTGCGATGCAGAAAGTGAAAGAAAGCGGCAAGACCGCGCTGGCGCATGGCGGCCAGGCCTGGCAAGACGCGACCATGTTCGACGGCGTCGTGCTGTCGGTCGGTGGGGTTGAATTCTACAAAAGGGCCTTCATCGACCTTGACCCGGCGGCGCTGGGAACCGATCAGATGGTCGAAGCGTTCAACCGCATGGCCACCTTGCGCGGCGTTGTCGACGACAACTTCTCGGGCCGCGACTGGAATCTGGCCTCGGCCATGGTCATCAACAACGAAGCCGCCTTCCAGATCATGGGTGACTGGGCCAAGGGCGAATTCCTGAAGGCTGGCAAAGTCCCGGGCACCGACTTCTTGTGCTTCCGCGTTCCGGGCAGCCAGGGCATGGTCGCCTTCAACTCTGACCAGTTCGCGATGTTCGCACAGACCGACGAGGGCGCCGTGGCCGCACAGGGCGAAATGGCCCGTGCGATCATGTCGCCGTCGTTCCAGTCGGCGTTCAACGTCGTCAAGGGGTCGGTTCCGGCGCGGATCGACGTTCCGAACGACGCCTTCGACGATTGCGGCAAGCAAGGCATGGCCGAACTGGCCGAAGCTTCGACCAACTGCACGCTGGTGGGGTCCATCGCCCACGGTCACGCCAACAAGGCCGCTGTGAAGAACGCGATCTATGACGTCGTGACCGCGCATTTCAACGGCGAATACGACGTCGCGACCGCTGCGGCCAACCTGGTCGGCGCGGTTGAGGCTGCGCAGTAACGCCTGCTTTGGAAAAGGGGGATTGCTCCCTTTTCCATCCGGTTCGCGCGCCGCCGTTTCGGCGCACGAACCGGCAAGTTTCATAAATGCCAGCCGCAGGCAGCTTCGCGGCGAAGGAGGAGCCATGGCTGAAAGCCCGCTCGGTGTGGATTTCCGCACACGCCTGCAGGAATGGATACCAAAGCTGGTTCTGTCGCCGTCCCTGGCTGCGATGCTGGTGTTCGTCTACGGCTTCATTGCCTACACGATCTATCTCAGCTTCACCGACTCCAAGATGTTGCCCAGCCTTGATCTGGTCGGCTTCGAGAATTACGCCAAGCTGTGGAACCTGTCGGCCTGGTGGGTGGCGGTCGTCAACCTGATGATATTCGTCTCGCTTTACATCACCATCTGCACCGCAATCGGGCTGACGCTGGCGATCCTTCTGGATCAGAAGATCCGCGGCGAATGTGTGTTGCGCCCGATCTACCTTTACCCAATGGCGCTGTCGTTCATAGTGACCGGGACCGCGTGGAAATGGATCATGGACCCCGGCTCGGGATCGAGAACTCGATGCACCTTTGGGGCTGGACCAGCTTTCACTTCAATTGGATCAAGGACCGCGACATGGCGATCTATACCGTGGTCATCGCCGCCGTCTGGCAGACATCCGGCTTTGTGATGGCGATGTTTCTGGCGGGTTTGCGCGGAATCGACAATGAAATCCTGAAGGCGGCGCAGATCGATGGCGCGTCGAACTTCAGCCTTTACCGTCGCATCGTCATTCCGCAGCTGCGCCCGGCATTCCTGTCGGCCTTCGTCATCCTCGCGCACCTGGCAGTCAAAGCCTATGACCTGATCATCGCGTTGACCGGCGGCGGGCCGGGCAGGGCGACAGAGCTACCTGCAACCTTCATGTATTCCTACACCTTCACCCGCAATTCGATGGGCATCGGGGCGGCCAGTGCAGTGATCATGCTGATGACCATCGCCGCAATCATGACCCCACACCTTTACGCCGAACTGAAGGAAAAATCCTGATGGCCGCCGTTGAGCAAGATACCGCCGTCTGCACCGGGGACATCACCCGCATCTTCATCTACGGCATTCTTCTGGTCTTCATGGCCTTTTACTTGATGCTGCTGTTCGTGATGGTGGCCAATTCGCTGAAAACCCTGCCGGAAATCACCGGCGGCAACATGATGGCACTACCGCAGGTCTGGACGCTGGAGCCGTGGCGGCAAGCATGGTCCGCCGCCCAGATCGGGGTCGAACCCACGGGCTTGAAGCCCTATTTCATGTATTCCCTTCTGATGGTGGTGCCGGCCGTTGTGATCTTGACCATCCTTGGTGCGCTGAACGGTTATGTGCTGACGAAATGGAGCTTTCGCGGCGACAAGATCATCTTCGGGTTGTTGCTGTTTTCTTGCTTCATCCCGTTCCAGATCGTCCTGATCCCGATGGCAACGGTTCTGGGCAAACTTGGGCTGGCAGGGTCGATCCCCGGCCTGGTCCTGGTGCATGTGGTCTATGGCATCGGCTTTTCGACGCTTTACTTCCGCAATTACTATTCGTCCTTTCCGACCGAGCTGGTGCGGGCGGCGATGATCGACGGCGCCGGATCCTTCCGGATCTTCTGGCGGATCATGTTGCCGGTATCGGGACCGATCATTGTCGTCACCGTGATCTGGCAGGTCACCAATATCTGGAATGACCTCCTTCTCGGTGCATCCTTCGGCGGGCAAAGCCAGCCGATGACGGTTGCATTGAACAACCTTGTGCAGTCCTCGACCGGCGTCAAGGAATACAACGTCCACTTCGCGGGCGCGATCCTGGCCGTGCTGCCCAACTTAATCGTCTACATCGTCGCGGGCCGCTTCTTTGTCCGCGGTCTGATGGCTGGCTCTGTGAAAGGATAAGACCATGGGATTTCTCGATATCAAGAACGTCACCAAATCCTATGGATCGGTCGAAGTGCTGCACCGCGTCGACATCGAGGTGCAAGAGGCTGAGTTTCTGGTTCTGGTTGGGCCTTCGGGCTGCGGCAAATCCACGCTGCTAAACATGATTGCGGGGCTGGAGGGCATCACCTCGGGCGACATCTCGATCAAGGGGCGTGTGGTGAACGGGGTGCATCCGTCCAGGCGCAACATCGCGATGGTGTTCCAAAGCTACGCGCTTTACCCGAACATGACCGTCGGCCAGAATATGACATTTGGCCTGGAAATGCACGGCGTGCCGAAGCCCGAGCGTGACAAGGCGCTGCGCGATGTGGGCAAGCTTTTGCAGATCGAGAACATCCTGGATCGCAAGCCGGGGCAACTGTCCGGCGGCCAGCGTCAGCGGGTGGCGATGGGCCGCGCGCTGGTTCGTAACCCCGATGTGTTCCTGTTCGATGAGCCCCTGTCCAACCTTGACGCCAAACTGCGCGTCGACATGCGGACCGAGATCAAGAAACTGCATGAAAAGCTGAAGACCACCATCGTCTATGTGATCCATGACCAGATCGAGGCGATGACCCTCTCGACCCGGATTGCCGTCATGTATCAAGGCTATGTCCAGCAGCTTGGCACGCCAAAGGAAATCTACGACACGCCTGCCAATGTCTATGTGGCAACCTTCATGGGCAGCCCGGCGATGAACGTCATTCCGGCAAGGGTCATAGTCATGGACGGCGTCGCGCATGCCCAGATCAAGGACGCCAAGGGGGCTGCGCAGACCTTGCGCTTCAGCCAGCACAATCTGGCGGGTTGGAACGGTAAAGATATTCTTCTGGGCATCCGCCCGGAATCGATCACCGACCCCGATGGCGCGGACCGCAATTCGAAGAACATCGTGCCGTTGCGCAATCTGGTGGGCATCACCGAACCTGCAGGTGCTGATACGTTCGTTGCGATGGAGCTTGGGGGCCGTGATATCATCGCGCGAATGCGGGCCGACCCGAATGTCGTGTCTGGCCAAGACTTCGATTTTGCGATCAACATGGAAAAGGCGGTCGCCTTCAATCCCAAAACGGAAGACCGCATCCAGCCATGACCACCCCTGACGTAATCATCATCGGGTCCGGCATCGGCGGCTCTACCATGGCCGCAGCACTTGCGCCCTCGGGCAAGTCCATCCTGATCCTGGAACGGGGCGAGCATCTGAAACCTTCGGCGCAGGACCGCAGCGACAAGGCGATCTTTGCCGAAGGCTTCTATCGGCCTTCGGAGGAATGGCTGGACGGCGAGGGCAAGCCCTTCAACCCCGGAAACTACTACTTTGTCGGCGGAAATTCCAAATTCTACGGTGCGGTGCTGATCCGGTATCGCCGTGAGGATTTCACCCCCTTGGCCCATATGGGCGGCACCACCCCCGGCTGGCCGATTTCTTATGACGATCTGGAAGCCAGCTACAGCCTTGCGGAACAGATGTATCAGGTGCGCGGCCAGACCGGGCAAGACCCGACCGAACCGCCCCATTCCACCGCCTATTCGCACCCCCCCGTCCCGGACGAGCCGCCGATTGCCACCTTACGAAAGCGTCTGACAGCGGTCGGCCTGCACCCGTCATCCTTGCCGCTGGGCGTCGACCTGCCGCAATGGCTGGCCCGTGCGAAGACGCCGTGGGATGCCTTTCCCGACACGACCGGCGGCAAGTTGGATGCCGAAACCGCAGCCCTGAAATCGGCGTTGAAGCACAGGAACGTGCAACTGCGCACCGCTGCGCAAGTCGCGTGTCTGCAAACCGGGCCCGATGGCAAGATCACCGGGGTTGAACTTGCCTCGGGCGAGGTGCTCAGCGCCCCGACCGTGGTTCTGGCCGCTGGGGCGATCCAATCCGTCGCGCTGCTGCTGGCTTCGGCAAATGAGGGTTATCCGAACGGTCTCGCCAACAGCTCGGACCAGGTCGGGCGCAATTTCATGAACCACAACAGTTCCGCCGTGCTGGCGTTGCATCCGTTATGGAAGAATGGCTCTGTCTATCAAAAGACCCTGATGGTGAATGACTACTACCTGACCGGCGGCCCGAAGGGTGAGCCTTTGGGGAATATCCAGCTTTTAGGCAAGATCTCGGGTACCATCCTGCGCGCCACGACCACTATGCCGCGCTTTGTGGCCAACTGGGTCGCGCGGCATTCGGTGGACCTTTACGCAATGTCCGAAGACCTGCCCAACCCGGAAAGCCGTGTCACCTTGAAGAACGGCCGGATCGTGCTGGACTGGAAGCGGTCAAACTGGGAGGCGCATCTGGCGCTGGTGGCCAAGCTTAAGGCAAAGCTGCGACAGGCAGGCTATCCGATCGTTCTGTCGCGCCCGTTCGACCGACGGACGCCGTCACATCAATGTGGCACGGCACGGATGGGAAATGATCCGGCGACCAGTGTGGTTGACACCTTCTGTCGCTCTCATGACCATGCGAACCTGTTCATCACCGACGCTTCGGTGCTGCCCACCTCGGCGGCGGTCAACCCCGCTCTGACCGTGGCCGCGCTTGCGATCCGGGCAGCTGGGCACATTAGACAGACAGAACTCGCCTGATCGCGAGGCAGGAGGGCCAGATGGCCAGTGGATACGACTTCATCATCATCGGCGCCGGATCGGCAGGGGCGGTTCTGGCGGGGCGGCTGTCCGAGGACCCCTCAGCTCAAGTGCTGCTGCTGGAGGCAGGGGGCAGCGATCGCCATCCCTTTTATCACCTGCCCGCAGGCTTTGCGAAGATGACCAAGGGCATCGGGTCCTGGGGCTGGGACACAGTCCCGCAAAAAAACATGCAGAACAAAGTGTTCCGCTACACCCAGGCCAAGGTTATCGGCGGCGGATCGGCAATCAACGCGCAGATATACACGCGCGGCAACGCGCAGGACTATGACGATTGGCGCCAGATGGGCTGCGCGGGCTGGGGCTATGACGACGTCCTGCCCTATTTCCGCAAGGCCGAGGACAACGAGACCTGGGACAACAAATACCACGGCAAGGGCGGCCCGTTGGGCGTGTCTGAGCCCCGCGCCCCGCTGCCGATCTGCGATGCCTATTTCGAGGCTGCGGCCGAGTTGGGCATCCCGCGCAACATGGACATCAACGGCGAAAAGCAGGACGGGGTCTGCTACTACCAATTGACCCAACGCAACGCGCGCCGGTCATCTGCGGCGATGGCCTATATCGCTCCGAACCGGCATCGCAAGAATCTGACCGTTCGGCTGGGCGCACAGGTGCGACGGCTGATTGTGGAAGCTGGCCGTGCCACCGGGGTTGAACTGATCGACGGCACCCGCCTGACCGCCAAGGCAGAGGTTCTGCTGGCGTCAGGTGCCATCGGATCGCCACGCCTGCTGCAACTGTCGGGGATGGGTCCGGCGGATCACTTGTCCGGCCTTGGGATAAAGGTTGTCCATGACCAGCCGCAGATCGGCGCGAACCTGCAGGACCATCTTGACCTGTACTGCATCGCCGAGCTTTCCGGCCCCTACAGCTATGACCGCTATGCCAAGCCGTACTGGGCGGCGGTTGCCGGGCTGCAGTATATCTTCGGTCGCAAAGGGCCGGTGGCGTCGTCGCTGTTTGAAACTGGCGGATTCTGGTATGCTGACCCCGATGCCCGCTCGCCCGATATCCAGTTCCATCTGGGCCTTGGCACCGGGATCGAACATGGCGTCGTATCGATGCCGCAAGGCGGAATTACGCTGAACTCCTGCCATTTGCGTCCCCGGTCGCGCGGCTCAGTCCGGCTGCAAAGTGCGGAGCCGTCAATGGCCCCGCTGATCGACCCGAACTATTTGGCCGACCCGATCGACCGCGAACGCACCATTCGCGGGTTGAAGCTGACGCAGGAGATTCTGGCCCAGTCGCCCCTGAAGAAATACATCCTTGCCGAACGCCTTCCCGGTCCGGATGTCCGCACGGACGAGGACTACTTCAACTTCATTTGCCAGCATTCCAAAACCTCGCACCACTGCGCGGGCACCTGCCGTATGGGCGCGGATGAAGCGGCTGTGGTGGATATCCGGCTTCGGTTCAACGGGATTGCAGGGTTGCGTATCGTGGACAACTCGATCATGCCGACGGTAATCTCCTCCAACACCAATGCTGCCGCGATCATGATTGGCGAAAAGGCCGCCGACATGATCAAGGCCGATCACGGGATGTCCATTGCATGATACGTCACATCGTCCTGATCCGTTTCCAGACCACAGTGACCGAGGCCCGGATCGCCGAACTTTTCGCCGAGCTTCACCAGATTGAAGGTAAGGTGCCCGGAACTTTGGCTATCACGTCGGGCAGAAGTGAAAGCCCCGAACAGATCGAGCGTGGCTACATGCACGGCTTTGTCGTCGACTTTGCAGATTGGCCAGCATTGCAGGCCTATCAGGACCATCCCGACCACAAACGCCTTGGCGCCGGGCTGGTGGCGGCGGCCGAAGGTGGCATCGATGGCATCCTTGTGTTCGATCTTCCCGTCGAATTGGCACGGAAGGCCTGAAATCTGCGGCAGCGGCAAAGGGCAAAAAACGCTGGAGTATTCCTGATCCAGACGACAAGACTTTGCGAAAGAGGTTTCGCAGGCTTGGATCAGATGAACGTCAACCGCCGACCGACCATCATCGACGTAGCAAAGCACGCGGGCATTTCAAAATCGACTGTCAGCCTTGTCCTGCAAAACAGCCCCTCGGTCCGTGAGGAAACCCGGGCTATGGTGCGCAAGGCGATGGCCGAAATTGGCTATGTCTACAATCGCGCTGCCGCCAACATGCGCATGTCGAATGCAGGTCTGATCGGGCTGGTGATCAACGATTTGCGCAACCCGTTCTTCACAGAGTTCGCCACGTCGCTGCAAATGTCGCTGGCCGAGCGTGGCTACTCCACCGTCATCGCGAACACCGACGAAAGCCCCCAGCTTCAGGATCAGGTGGTCGGGTCGATGATCGAACATGGTGTTTCAGCAATCATCATCTGTCCTGCCTATGGAGAGACGGCTAACACCTTTGACGCCATCGCGCGATCGGGAACGCCGACAATGCAAATGCTGCGTCGCGTCGATGAACGGCTGGATCTTTTTCCGCTGATCGCGCCAGACTATCTGACGGGCAGCCGCGAGGCGACGCGGCATCTTATAGCGGCAGGCGCGCGGCGCATTGCCTTTGTCGGTGGTCTGGATGGCCGCGCCGTGACCGAAGAGCGCAAAGCTGGCTATCTGGAGGTCCTGGCACAAGAGGGACTGCAGCCGGTCATCATGACCGGCAAGGCCAGCCGGGCGTTTGGCCGCAACGCCGCGCGCCAGCTTCATGCCGATCGTGCCGGCGTGGATGCGGCGGTCTGCTTCAATGACCTTGTTGCCCTGGGCATGCTTTCGGGGTGTCACGAGGTTGGCTGGCACGTCGGGAAAGATTTCCTGATCATGGGCTTTGACGACATCGAAGAGGTCGCGCAGGCCTATCCTTCGCTGTCCTCGGTGCATTGCGACATCGCCGGGATCGGCGTGCGGGCCGCCCAGACCGTTGTCGACTGGCTTGAGAACCGCACCGCCCCGCCGCCCGAGACCCACACAGCGGTCAGCCTTTCCATTCGTCAGTCCAGCGTCTTTTCGCCATCTCGCTAAAGCGTTTCTCTTTTTATCGGGGTCATCCGATCATGAAGGGAAACGCAACATTACCAACCGTTTGCCTATCTTGGATCGCGCTCAATCTGCGTCAGATTGACCGCGATACGCTTTAGGCCAGCGGCGGCACCGCGCCTTTCGGCATGCGCGCGCCGAAATGCTGGATCACCTTACCCGAAAATTGCTGCCCGGCCCTGACGGCCATTTCGGGTGTCTGCCCCAAAAGCCGGGCCGACAGGTAGCCCGCGTTAAAGCCATCTCCTGCGCCGGTGGTGTCAACGACGCCTGCAACCGCCGGGGTTGCAAGGGTCTGGATCACCCCGTTTGAAAACACCGCCACCGGCCCGGCCCCGTCCTTGACCGCAACCTCGGCCACGCCTGCCGCGGCAAGACGCGCAATTGTTGCCAGCGGGTCCGCATCGCCCCAGACGGCGGCCTCATCGTCATGGCTGGGCAGGGCAATATCGGTCAGGGCAAGCACCTGCGGGATGACCTGCCGCACCTCGTCCAATGAGGACCAAAGCCGGGGGCGGTTGTTCGGATCAAACGACACCCGCGCGCCATCGGCCCGCGCCTGCGCCAAGGCCGCGAACAGGGTTTGGCGGTCAGCGGCAGGCAGGATCGCAAGCGTTATGCCCGACAGATGGATAAGGCCCGCCCCGGCAAAAGCCTGCGCCAAAGCCCCCGCATCCGCCGCCAGCCCCCGCGCGGCCGAGGTGTCGCGCCAGTAGTGAAAGCTGCGCTCAACCCCGTCGAGGTGGATCATGTAAAGCCCCATGCCCCGAACCGGATCGCGCGAGATGAATGAGACATTCAACCCGTCAGCTTTCAGTTCAGTTACGAAAGCATCCGAAATCCGGTCGGTCCCGACCCGCGTAACGAAGCTTGCCGATGCGCGTCCCGTCATGGCCTGCGCCATATGCCAGGCGGTGTTGAAGGTGTCACCGGCGAACCCACGCCGATATTGGCCCTCGCCTACCGGAGCCAGTTCCACCATCGCCTCGCCCACCGCGACCGAATTCAGGTTTCTGAAATCAAGCATCTTGGTCCCGCCCCGGATCAAACACCGCACCCGTCAGCCAAGCCGGCCAATCGCGCTCAAAAAACGGCTTGGCGGTCTCGTCAAAGCTGCGATTGGGGCGGCTGGACACCTGCATCTTGTCGCCCACAAGACGCACCAGAATCTGCTCGCCCTTGTCCTGATCCCGTTCCTTGCGGAACCGCACATCCTGCAACGGGCCGGATTTGGCCATTGGAATGGACTCGCCCGCCGGGTCGCAGATCGCCCGCGCGCCGCGGCTGCCTCCGCCTTGGGTAATGTAATGGTGCAAGGCCACCAGCACCGCCTGCGAAGCCAGCGCCATCTGCTGCCATTGCAGCACCCGCGCTATCTCGCCGCCGCGCATGAAGGAAATGCCGGCGTTGCGGATGGTCTGGTTCAAGGTGACCGCGTCTTGCAGCGCTGCGGAGACATTTTCCGGCCTGCACAGGATACCGGCATGATCGCTCATCCTGGCTTGCACCTCGTCTTTGACAGAGCGCACATTCAACGGGCTTCCCACCCGCAGAACCCGTTCGATCTGACCAATCGCAAGCTCAAGCTGCTGCTTGGCGGTCCCGTGCGGCGCGGCCTGCGCCACACCGCTGGCTGCGATATGTTCGGCCACGCGGGTGCCCAGCACTTGGCCAGCGTTCAGCGCCGCTCCGCCGGGACGGGTGACACCATGCGTCCCCGCCGCCTCGCCGATGGCATAAAGCCCGGGCAGGTTGCTGCGGCCCCATGTGTCCACCGCAATGCCGCCATTCATGTGCTGGTTGTTCACGGCAAACTCCAACGGATCCCGCCGGATATCGACCTTGTAGCGCAGGTAAAGCTCGATCGAGAGCGGGTTCATATGTCGCAGCCGGGTGATCGGCAGAGACTGCGCGGCCCCCGCACGGCCCAGATAGGCGGCTACGTCTGCATCCAAGCGGTCAAGACTGAACGGCAGATCGCCGGGGACAGCTTCCGGGTTGCGGTTGAAATCCATGAAAACCCGCCGCCCCGCCTGATTTTCGCGGGTGATGGCAAGGTCAACCAGGCTTGATCCGAAGTCCAGCATTCGGGTGGCGTGGAACGGCCATTGATAGCCTTTGCGGAAGATGTTCGATGCAAGTTCCTGTGTGGTGCGATAGTAGTCGGCAAGGAAATTATGCTCGGCCCCTGTTGCATCGACCGAGTAGATATAGGGCATGGCCTGCACATAGGTGCCCGACAGGTTCCACGGAAATCCTTCACGCCGGGTTCCGATGCCAAACTGGCTTTCGGTTAGGTTCACCAGTTCAACGCCTGCCTCCAGGGCCAGCCCAAGCGAGCCGAAGCACCCATTTGGGAATACCGAGTCGCGATACAACTCACCCGGCCCGCCTGCCGCGATGACCAAGGCCGAACAGCGAAACAGCGTTAGGCCATAGGGATTGTCCGGCGTCTGCGCTTTCGGCCGGACGGCAAGAATGCCTGCCACGCCCCCATCGCCTGTCAGAATTCTTACACCTGTCGTTTGGTTGAAGAAGGGAATCCCAAGCCGAACCGCCTCTGCTCCCAGAGCCTTGACCATCAGGCGTGACGTGCGCGGCCCGCAACTCGTGGCACGGCCTACATCGTCGTGATCGGTCTGATAGCGCAGCGTTCCGCCAAAATCATCCTGTGGCAGCGGCAGGCCCAGGAATTGCAGGGACGCCATCGCCCGCACCGACCCCACCGCCTCGACATAGGCGGTATCTTCGTCCATCGCCCCACCCGCGCGGATCGCCCGGGCCATGTCCTTGAAATTGTCACCCCGGTCCGAGGTGTTGGCCGTGTGCAGGGTCTGCTTGTCCGACCCCGAACAGGCCGAGGTGCCGCCCCACGCGCTTTGGCTGATGATCGCCACATCCGTGCCGCGCCGTTTCAATTCGACCGCCGCACGCAAGCCTGCTGCCCCGCTGCCGAGGATCACCGTTCCGCAAGCGTAGACCGGCACCCGTTGGCCTTGCACCGTCAACGATGAGGCAATCTCGGGCTCGGCCCCAAGACGGGGCATGTCGACGTCCGTCAGGGCGTTCAGGATGTCTTGCGGGATGGTCTGAGGCACGGTGTCTCTCCTTCAGCCTACTGAATCCCGCGCCCCAATGCGCGAGGATTCCCTGCAAGCGTCAACGGTCTGGCAACTGTGATGCCCGGCCTCGAACGTCGGCCATATAGTATGACCCTTGGTGATCGACAGGATTACTTTTGCCGCCTCGATGATGTTGGATTCGTTATATCCCGGTGCAATATTCTCCAACGCCAGAAAAGCGCAAAGGGCTTCATTTTCCTGACCGAGGTCAATCTCGGGGTCGCTCAGCCCATCTTGCCATGCTTGCAGAACGTTCGCCCCCGGCGCGACTATGGCCAGATCAGCTGTGGCTTGCGAGTTGGGCTTGACCATGCAAGCAACGTGGATCGGGCCACCGCCGGTGGAAAGGAAATGGGGGATTTTCGTATAGGCCAAGGTGCGACCCTTGCCCATCCACTCTGGTGCGCCCAAACCTGTCGTCCTCACCTCGGTTATTTGGATCCTCCAGCTTGAAATGCGTCCCAGTGGCTCTGCGTCGAATGCGTCGGGCCCCAAGACCGAATCTTATTGGAACGTTCCATTTTTGGCTACCGTAACGCTCCAAAGCTGTCAACCTTCTGCGACCGCAAAATCGCGGGTTCGGTTTGGACCGTCCTGTATTCCCGCGGCAAGGCAGGGAAACTGGTCGTGGTCGGCTATGACCTGACTGAAGTTTCCCGTGCCGCGCTGCTTTATGGCACGGTGATTCACCTCACGGCGATTGCGGGGAATCGCCTTCCTGTGCGTCCTGAATAGGAATCCCGTCGTCTATCTTGTCGGGAAATTCCGCTATATCCAACCCACTACCGTCGTGAGGATTGCCCATCACAGTTCGATTTAGGCTGTTTCCATAGCCGGTCGGATGGTGACGGCGGTGCGCAGATAATGTTCGCGCAGAATTGCTTCGGCACGGTTGGCATCTCGGGCAAGGACCGCATCGGCGATGGCGCCGTGTTCCGAGTCGATGTCGCGCTTTTGCGGACCGGCGGCGAGCAGCGCGGGAATGCGGTAGCGTTCGGTCGCGGCGTAAAGGCGTTCGAAGAAGTCTAGAAGCCAGTCAGATCCGCAGGCGGCAAGAAGGGAGCGGTGAAAGGCGTGGTGGCGGGTCCTCAACTCATCGACATCACCGCCCTTGCGTTTTGTTTGCTGCCGAAGCGCGTAAAATGTTGCGACGACCGAAGCCTCCCAGGCATCGTTGCCCTTGGCGATCGACAGGCGCAGGGCCTCGGTCTCGATCAAAAGGCGGGCATGCAGGGCATCCTCGAACTCGTGCAGCGACAAGGGCGAGACGCGGAAGCCGCGCAGCGATTCGGCTGTAACAAGTCGTTCGGCCTGCAAGCGATTCAGCGCCTCGCGCAGGGGCGAGAAACCCATGCCGTAGCGTTTGGAAAGGTCCGCCAGGCGCAGTGGGCTTTCGGCCGAAAAGCAGCCTTCGACGATGTCCTTGCGCAATGAAACATAGGCTTTTTCGGCCAGAGTCATGATGGCACCCTTCTTCGGCTCAGAGTAACCAGAGACGCGGGCTGCTGCGCTTTGATTATTTTCGAAAGTATTTATTACCGTCGAAAATAAGTGCTGGCATAATTGGGACATCACGCACAATCCGATGAAAGAGCCGCCCCATGGCTACTGAGCGCGAAAACCACCGCGAAGATGTCATCGGTCGCGCCAATGTCGAGGATACGCCCGAACTTCTGGCGTATTGCGACCAGCTTGAGGGCTTCAATGCCGGTGCCCTTCGGACCGTGGCGAACAAGATTGAGCCTTGGGCGCCGAAAAGCCAGTAGGTCCCTGTGGTCTGGCGTTACAAGGACCTGCGCGGCCATGTGGTCCGGTCGGTCAGTCTGGTGACGCCGGAAAACGCCAGGCGGCGGGTGATCTATCTGAACAACCCGGGCTGGCAGGATATGGCGGCGGAGGTTGGTTGGATTTACGCGGGCCTGCAGGTGATGAACCCGGGCGAGGCTGCACGACTTGGCGTGATCGAGGGCGATCTTGTCGTCGATGTCGAACGGCTGGCGGCGGGGCAGCGGGTAAGCCTGCCTGCCTCGATGCAGGGGCTGATCGACACCGGACGTCCTCGGTCCCCTCTGACCCGACTGCAACCGCCGAAAAAGCCGCCACGCGACTGCGTGAGGCGGCAGCAAACGGCGCCCGACTGGTGGTCTTGGCGAAAGCCCGGTCGCGTTTGAGTGCCGGGTTCTGTCCTCGGTCGTCACCAGTCCCTGACAGACCGTGGTGATCGGCCGGGTTTTGGCCGTGCAGATCGAGGACCGCTACCTGCGCGACCCCATCCGCGCCCATATCGAAACCGACGCGCTGGACCTTGCCGCCCGCAGTTTCGGGTCGGAGTACATCCGCACGCATGACCGCTTTGACCTGCCGCGCCCGACCTGGGCCGGGTTGAAGTCCAGCGGAAAGGTTTGATCTGGCACGGCATTGTCGCAAGCTGCCGGAATTTTCGATGATTTCATTGACAGAATGTCGCAGCCCGATGAAACTTTACTCACAAGTTAAGAAATTCGCAAAGCCGCGAATCGTCAACGGGGAAAATCGCGATGATGCAGGAACGGGTCGAAGGCAAATGGCTTGCGGCGTTTCGTCGGGTCTTGGCGCTGAACGGGATCGGCAAGGGCACCCCCATCGCGATCCTGCATGAAACCCAGTCGCGCCCGGTTCTGGTGCATCTGTGTGAGCTTGCGGCCTATGAGCTTGGCGCCGAGTTCTGCATGATCCAGATGCCGACCCCGCCGCAGACCGCCCCGGTTCCGGTCAAATCGACTGGCACCTCCTGGGCGATCCAGGGCAACCGCGCGGTGATCGAGGCGCTCAAGCTGGTTGACGTCATCGTCGATTGCACGGTGGAGGGTCTGATCCACGCCCCCGAATGGCCCGAGATCGAAGCCGCAGGCCGCACCCGCCTTCTGGTCATCACCAACGAACACCCCGAAATCCTGGAACGGACCGAGCCGAAGGCCGAACACGGGCCGAAGGTTCAGATTGGCATCCAGATGCTGCGCGAGGCGTCCGAGATGCGGGTAACCTCGGCCATCGGCACTGACCTGACGGTCGATCTGCGCGGCGCGCCCTGTGGCGGCACGGCAGGCTTTGGCACGACACCGGGCGCTGTGGCGCATTGGCCGGGCGGGTTGTGTCTGGCCTTCCCCGGCAAAAGCGCGGTCAATGGGCGGATCGTCATGGGGGTCGGCGACATGAACCTGACCTTCAAGACCTACCTGACCAGCCAGATTGATTTCACCGTTGAGGATGACTTTGTCACCGCCATCAAGGGCGACGGGATCGATGCCCTGCATTTCCGCGAATACATGGAAGCCTGGGACGACCGCAACGCCTACGGCATGAGCCATGTCGGCTGGGGCATGCACCCCGGCGCGCGTTGGGTTTCGGCGGCCATGTATGACAAGCGCGACATGCAGGCGGTCGAATTCCGCGCCCTTGCCGGGTCGTTCCTGTGGTCCACCGGGGCCAACCAATACGCCGAGCGCTATACGCTTGGCCACTTTGACCTGCCCATGCGCAACTGCACCATCGCCCTCGACGGGCGCGTCGTCGTCAAGGACGGCGTTCTGCAAGGAGAGCTTTCCCTATGAACGACCAGACCCCTATCCTGGCCATGCCGATGAGCAGCCCGTCCGACTATTACGACATGTCCCGCGTCCGCCCCGAGGTCGTTTTGGCCATGGCCAAGATCAACGAGCTGGGGCCGCTGTTCGCCGCCCGCGCCAAGGCGGTGGATGACGAGGCGTCCTTTCCGACCGCGAATTACATGGACCTGGCGGATGCGGGTTTCCTGGGCCTTTCGATCCCGCAGGAATTCGGCGGCTGGGGCTTTTCCATGGGCGAATATGCCATGGTTGGGGCCGAAATCGGCAAGTATTGCGGTGCCACGGCGCTGACCTTCAACATGCACAACGGCTCGATGGCCTGGTCGCGGTTCATGTATGACATGCCGAACCTGACCGACGCCGAACGCGCCGAATTCGCCCCCCTTCGTGCCCGCCAGTTCACCCGTGCCATCAAGGAACGCGCGATCTATTCGCAGCCCATATCCGAGGGCGGGCAGAACTGGACCTCGAAACCGAACCAGACCCAGTGCCGCAAGGTCGATGGCGGCTGGATGATCAACGGGTTCAAGAAATTCGCCAGCCTTGCGGGGTATTGCGATTATTACACCATCGTATGCACCGAGATTTTCGAAGGGATCGAGCCGCGTCACGAAGACACCATGCTGTTCGTGGTCCCCAAGGACGCGGTCGGCCTGACGGTCAAGGGCGACTGGGATCCTCTGGGCATGCGCGGCACCAACAGCCGCGATCTGATCCTGAAGGATGTGTTCGTCACCGAAGAAGACCTCCTCATGCCGCGCGGCATCTTTGGCAAGACCCTGCCGAACTGGCCGCACATGATGGCCACTCTGGCACCCGCCTATATGGGTGTGGCGCAGGGGGCTTATGATTTCACCATCGCCTATCTGCAAGGCCGCGTCCCCGGCCAGCCGCCGATCGACCGGCGGATGTATGCGACCAAACGGGTGGCGGTGTCCAAGATGTATGCGCGCCTTGCCAACATGCGGGCGCTGTGGTGGCAGGCGTTCTGCGAGGGCAAGGGCATGCCCTCGAAGGCCGAAGTGATGCGGATCTATGCCGCGCAATACAACGTGATGGAGGGCGTGCAGGAAATCACCGCAATGGCGATCCGCACCTGTGGCGGCCAGTCGATGCTGAAGTCCCTGCCGCTGGAGCGCATGTACCGCGACAGCCGCTGTGGGGCGCTGATGCTGCCCTATACGAGCGAGATCATGGAGGACTACATCGGGGTTCTGGCCCTTTATGACATGTCCGAACTGGACAAGGCCCCGGGGGACGAGGGCGGGGCGCGCAACTCGCTTTGGCGCGGGGACTCCGGCTCGCTGAAGGGCCTGCGCTGATGGGCCGCGAGGTCGTGCAGGTTCAGGGCAGTCTGGCACGGTCGCCGGACGCGGTCTGGCAGATCTTGCGCGACTTCTGCGGAGCCTGGCACCCGTGGATTGCCACGATGCAGGCAGAGCGCGGGCCGAAGGGTGCGGCGGTGCGCGCCTTCACGGTGACGGGCGAAGCGACGATCTACCGCGAACAGCAGACCTACCTTTCCGACAGCGACCGGGTGCTGGGCTATACCCATCTTGACGGCATCAGCGACTGTCAGGCCTATGACGCAAGGGTCACCGTGACCCCGTCGGACGACGGCGGTTGCCATGTCGGCTGGACCGCGACCATCCGCGCCCCGGCAACCCGGTTGCAGGCGATCTGCGACGGCACGAGAGCAGTATTCGAGGCCGGGATTGCGGCCTTGGCCGAAGCTTCGGGGACGGACGGACCGGCAGTGCCCGCCCCTCAAACGGTTCCTGTTGAATCGCTGGTTTTCGACGACCTACCGCGCCTTGCCCTGTCGGTGACGCCAGACCGGGGCGACGGGCGGCTGTGCCTGTTCCTGCATGGCATCGGCGGCGGGCGCAGCAACTGGCTGGATCAACTTGCCGTCGCCGGGTCGGTGATGCGCGCTGCTGCCTTGGATTTGCGCGGCTATGGCGACAGCACGCTGGGGCCGCGCCAGTCCAACGTTGACGATTATTGCGCCGACATCCTGCGGGTGGCGGAAAAGTTCGGGGCGAAACGTCTGGTGCTGGTGGGGCTGTCCTATGGGTCCTGGATTGCCACCTCATTCGCGATGCGCCACCCGGATATGCTGGACGCGCTGGTCCTGTCTGGCGGTTGCACCGGCATGTCCGAGGCGGGGCCGGATGAACGCGAAGCCTTTCGCGTCAGTCGCGAGGTGCCGTTGAACGCAGGCCAGGTTCCGGCCGACTTTGCCCCCGCCGTGGTCAAGGTGCTGGCCGGGCCGGGGGCAAGCGACGCCACCCGGCAGCGGCTTTACGACAGCATGGCCGCGATCTCTGCCGCCGCCTACCGCGATGCGCTGATCTGCTTTACCAACCCGTTGGAGCGGTTCGATTTTGCGCGTCTGACAATGCCCGTCCTGATGATGACGGGCGAGCATGACCGTCTGGCCCCGCCGGCAGAAATCAGGGGTGTCGCGGGCCGGATCTGGGACGCGGCACAGCGCCCTGACGTGCGCTTTGAAGTCATCCCCGATGCAGGCCATGTCTGCAACGTGGAACAGCCGGAAGCCTATAGCCGCCCCCTGCTTGATCTTCTGGGCCGCCTGAGATGACCCAAATTCCCCGTCGCCAGCAAAACCGCGTGAACCGCGAGCGGGCGATCCTGGACGCCGCGCTCAAGGTCTTCGCCGCTCAAGGTTATTCCGGCGCTTCGATGGATGCGGTCGCCGCCGGGGCAGGGGTGACGAAACCCACCCTCTACTCCTACTTCCCCTCCAAGGACTCGCTGTTTCAGGCGATGATGCTTGGCAAGCGTGACGTGATGCTGGATGTGTTCGAGCATCCGTCTGATCAGGGCATGGTCGCCGACCTGCTGATCTTTGCCTGGGCCTATGCCGATACCGTCATGCGCCCCGAGATGCTGGCGCTGGCGCGGCTGATCATCGGCGAGGTGCAGCGTTTCCCGGAAATCGGGCGGGCCTATCAGGCCTCGGGTCCCGATCACCTTCTGCGCGGGATCATGCGCTATCTGGACGGCCAGCGCCGGGCCGGACGACTGGCGTTTGACGACGCCGAATTGGCCGCGCAAGACCTATGGGGCCTTATCCTGTCGGCCCCCCGGACGCAGGCGCTGTACATGCCCGACACCCAGCCCGACCGCGTGACGCTTGCCCGCTATATCGGGAACGGGCTGCGCGTCTTTCTGAAAGCCTATTCCACCACGCCCGGCCCGGACCTTACACAACTGGAGGCGCTTCAAGACGCCCCATCGCAACAGGTGACCCATGACGCTTGACGACTTCCTTGCCGATCCTGCCAGCCGCTTTGCCACGGTGGCGATGACCGATACGAATGGCCTTTTGCGCGGGCAGATGGTTTCGGCCTCCAGCCTGAAGGGGATTGCCAAGGCCGGGATGGGCATGGCTCCGGCGCAACTGGCGCTTGACCCGACCGACGTGCATCTGAACATGCCCGGCGTGAACGACGACAGCGGCGACTTTCACGACGATCCTCTGATGCTTGACCCCGCCAGCGTCCGCCGCCTGCCCTGGTCGAAGCCGGGCCATGACCTTCTGGTCCTGTCGAACTTCAACGGTGCCTCTGCCGAGATTTGCCCGCGGTCGATCCTGACCAAGGTGCTGGCCCGCGCGGCCGATGCGGGTCTGTTCCCGAAATACGGGATGGAGTTGGAGTACACCTTGTTTGACGAGACCGCCGAGAGTGCAAAGGCCAAGGGCTACCGCAACCTGACACCAGCGACACCGCATGCAAGCCACGATCTGATCATCTATCAGGCGGTGCAGACTGAATGGTATGAGGCGCTGGCCGCGATCTGCGAGCCGCTCAAGATCGACCTTGCCAAGATGCATGAAGAAATCGGCGCGGGCTTCATGGAATGCTGCATCGGGGCGGGTGGGGGGCTTGAGCCTGCTGACCAGATGGTCATCCTGAAAAACTTCCTGCGCGCACTGGCCCTGCGGCAAGGCAAGACGGTCACCTTCATGCCGCGCTGGAACGAGGCTGCCGACAGTCAGTCGATCCACCTGCACATCAGTCTGAAGGACAAATCCGGCACGCCGGTCTTCTGGGATGCCAGCCAAAAGAACGGCGTCAGCCAGTTGTTCCGCTGGTTCCTTGGAGGGCTGCAGGCCTATGTCGGCGACATGACCCTGATCTTTCAGCCCACGGTCAACAGCTATCGCCGGTTTGCGCCCGGCACCTTTGCGCCCCCCGGCCTGACCTGGGGCTATGAGAACCGCACCACCTGTTTTCGCCTTGTCGGCCATGATCCGGGGTCGCTGCGGGTGGAAAATCGCCTGCCCGGGGCCGACACCAACCCTTACCTCACCACTGCCGCCACTCTGGCCGCCGGTATCGCCGGTATCCTTGGCCAGATCGAGCCTGACCCCGAGGTCATCGGGTCCGGCTATGCCCAGACCCCGGCGCGCGATTTTGCCCGGTCGATGCCCGAAGCGATCAGCCGTCTGCGCGGATCGGCCTTTGCGCGGGACTGGCTGGGTGACCGCTTTGTCGACGGCTTTACCGCCACCCGCGAAAGCCAGCACGACGAGTTCCGCCGGAAAGTCCCGGATGTCGAACTGCAACGCTTCTTTGATCTGGGGTAAGCCATGGACCTGCGCGCCAGTTTTCTGGAAGGCATGAGCCGGGCCGCAACCTTTGTGGCTGTGGCCACCACCGATGGCGAGGCCGGGCGCTTTGGCGTGACGGTGTCGTCGCTGACTTCGGTTTCGGCGGACGGGGATCAGCCGTCCCTCTTGTTTTGCGTGCATCACCTGTCGCCGGTAGGTGCTGCGATCCTGAAGAACCGCGCCTTTTGTGCCAACCTTCTGGCAGAAGACCAGCAGGACCTGTCGAACCTCTTTGCCGGACGTGGCGGCAGCGCAGACCATGCCGACCGCTTTACCAGCACCCCCTGGGACGCGGGCGAGATCGGCCAGCCCTGCCTTGACGGGGCAACGGCCACCTTCGAATGCCGTCTGGCGACCGCGCTGTTGTGGGAAACACACCACATCATGGTCGGCCGCGTGGTGTCCGTGCGGCTGTCGGACAAACCGTCCGCCCTGCTTTACGGCCAGCGGGCGTATAGAAAGGCTATACATCTGGCCGGAGATAGTTAAACTGTTAAGTAATTTGCGGCGGAACAGCGACCGCAATATCGGACCGGCAATAAGACCGGAAACCTGTGCAACAAGGAGGGATCAATGTCTGAATTCAAGGAAATCGCACCGAACCGGCTGCGACGCAACTCGCTGGGACTGATGGCTGTCACCTTCATGGTGATCTCGGCTGCTGCCCCCCTGACCGGCGTGGCGGGTGCTATGCCACTGGCGTTTCTGCTCGGCAACGGCACCGGCGTGCCGCTGACCTTTATCCTGTTGACTCTGCTGATGCTGGCCTTTGCCGCAGGCTATGTCGCGATGAGCCGCCATGTCGTCAACGCAGGCGCCTTCTATGCCTACGCCGCGCGCGGCCTTGGCGGCCAGTGGGGCGGAGCGGTGTCGATGATCGCGCTGGTGGCCTACAACGCTATGCAGTTCGGCCTGATCGGCCTTCTGGGCGGGGTTTCTGCCGGGGTGTTCAGCCAGTTCGGCATCAACCTTGACTGGTGGGTCTACAGCCTGATCTCGATCATCCTGGTCGGCGTGCTTGGTTATCGGCAGGTCGACCTGTCGGCCAAGGTCATGATCGTGCTGGTGGGGCTGGAATACCTGATCGTCCTGATCGTCGACTTCGCAATCCTGGGCGCAGGCGGGGCCGAGGGCACCGGCCTTGCCGTCAACATCTTCGACTTCTCGGCGCTGAATTCCGGTTCTCTGACCGCTGCGGTGCTGTTCTGCCTTGGGTCATTCATCGGTATCGAGGCGACGACGATCTACGGCGAAGAGGCCAAGGACCCGACCAAGACGATCCCGCAGGCAACCTACCTGTCGATCCTGATGATTGGCGTGTTCTTTGTCTTCACCACCTGGCTGATGATTGCCGGAACGGGCGCTGACAAACTGCTGGAAACGTTGGGCGGTCTGCCTGACCCGACCGCGCACTTCTTCATTCTGGCGGAAACCTACACCAACCCGACAGTCTCGATGATCGCCGGGCTGCTTTTGGTCTCCAGCCTGTTTGCAGCACTTTCGGCCTTTCACAACTACATCGCCCGCTATTCCTATGTCGCGGGCCGGGATGGTCTCTTGCCCGAGGCGTTCGGCAAGACCCATGACGCGCACCAAAGCCCGCACATCGGGTCGGTCGTGCAAAGCATCGGCGCGCTGATCGTGCTGGCTGTCTTTGCCGGGCTGCAACTGGACCCGATCCTGAACATGTTCACCTGGGTCAGCCAGGTCGGCACCTTGGGAGTGATCGGGATGATGGGGGTCACCTCGCTTTCGGTAATTGCCTTCTTCCAGAAGCAGGGCGGAGGCTCGGTAGTGTCTGCGATGATCCTTCCGGCTCTTTCGGGGCTGATCATGGCTGCCTTGTTCGTCTACATATTCGCGAACTACGGCGATCTGACCGGCACCACCGGCGGCGGCCTGAGCCTGATCCTGCCGGCACTGATCCCGGTGGGCGGGGTTGTAGGCTTCCTTCTGGCGGCACGGCTGAAATCTTCGGACCCGGCGCGGTTTGCCAAGATGGGCATGAACACCGCCGAGTGATCGCGGATAAATGATACCCGGGGGCGGCCAGCATCTGTCTGGTCGCCCCTGTTCCATTCGTGTGCCTTGCGCTGCTGCGAAACCCCCCCCCTTAAGGGGTCAGGTCGGGAATGCTGAACAGCATACCGTAAAGAACAGGGGTGTGGCCGAGGCCATGTCCGGCGGTGATCGCAAAGGTCAGCCCCGCTCTGTAACCGATCGTTGATAAGTCTCAAGAACGTCCAGCAGCGGCAAGCCCTGCGGGACCCCCTGACGACTGCAGAACTCGGCCCAGATCGCCGAGAAGGGCAAGTCTTTCGCCTCTTCCGTCAGCACAAGGCGCGCGGTCAGGTCAAGCTGCGCCTCGACGGCCTTCAGCCGGGCCATTGGCAGCAGAAGGGCGCGGAGCAGGGCCTTTTGCATGTTGCGAACCCCGATCACCCAGGCTGCGGTCCGGCTGATCGTGGCGTCAAAGTAATCCAGGCCGATCCGCGTTCTTGGCAAGAGGCCCGCGAAAACCAGTTCCTGCGCCATGGCCAGGATATCGTCGTTCAAAAGGATCACATGGTCACTGTCCCAGCGCATCGGGCGGCTGACGTGCAACAGCAGATCCTGCACCGACAGCGCGACCGAGGAGAGCTTGTCAGCCACGCTTTCGGTCGGGTGGAAATGCCCCATGTCAAGGCAAAGGGCGATCTGCTTTCGGGCGGCATAACCCAGATAGAATTCATGGCTGCCGACGGTCATCGCCTCGACGCCGATACCGAAAAGTTTCGATTCCACCGCGTCCAGCATGTGGGCCCGGTCCTGTCCCTTGGCCATCATCCGGTCAAGCGAGGCCCACAGTCTTTCGCGCGAAGCCATCCGGTCAACGGGAATGTCCTTTGACCCGTCCGGCACCCAGATGTTGTTGACGCATTGACTGCCAAGGGCGGCCCCGATCTGGGCCGCGATCTCGCGGGAACGCGCGCCGTGTTCGATCCAGAAATCGCGGATTCCCGCGTCGGGGTGGGAAAGTGTGAGGTTGTCGTCCGCTTTGGCATGGGCAAAGAAGGTCGGGTTGAAATCCAGCCCAAGCCCCCGGTCGCGCGCCCAGTCCACCCAGGATGCAAAATGACGGTATTCGATCTGGTCACGGTCTGGGGTCTCGGTCGTGTCCATATAGAAAGAGTGCAGGTTAAGCCGATGCTTGCCGGGTATCAGCCCGTAGGCAAAGTCTAGGTCGGCCCGCAACTCGGCGGGATTGCGCGCCCGACCCGGGTGTTTGCCTGTCGCCTGTATGCCGCCGCCCGAGGTGCCGGTCTTCTTCTCAAATCCGCCCACATCGTCGCCTTGCCAGCAATGCACCGAAATGGGGATGCCGGCCAGCGTGCGCAGTGCCGCTTCGGCGTCCACCCCAATGGCGGCAAATTCATCGCAGGCGCGGTCAAAGGCCGGGTTGGTCATGGATATTCTCCCACTGAAGGCTAGGCGCTGCGCCGGAAACGGATGTTTTCACGCGTAAGGTCGGCGATTTTGGCAGCCCCCATCAGGCGCATGTCGCGGATCACTTCGTCACGCAGCAAGGTTATGGCACGCTCAACGCCCGGCTGCCCCGCTGCCGCCAAGGGGAACAGATAGGCCCGACCGATGCCAACCGCCTTGGCCCCAAGCGACAAGGCCTTGACGATATGCGTGCCTCGCTGCACGCCGCTGTCCAGCATCACGTCCAGACGGTCGCCCGCTGCATCCACCACCTCGGCCAGACCGTCAAAGGTTGCCCGCGAGCCGTCAAGTTGCCGCCCGCCGTGGTTCGACAGGATCACCCCCGCGCAACCCAGATCCGCAGCGCGGCGCGCATCTTCGGGATGGACCACACCTTTCAGACACAGCGGGCCGCCCCAATCCTTGATCATTTCGGCCAGATCGTCCCAGTTCAGGGACGGCTCCAGCATGTCGGTGAAATATTTGCCAATCGACAAAACCCCGCCGCCCATGTTCACGTGGCCATCCAACTGCGGCAAAGCGAATTTTTCGTGCAGGGCATAGTTGATCGCCCATCTCGGTTTCAGTGCGAATTGCGCCATGCCAGCCAGGGTCAGACGGAACGGAATGGAAAACCCCGTGCGTTTGTCACGTTCGCGGTTGCCACCTGTGATGCTGTCCACGGTGAGCATCATCACATTGACCCCCGCTGCCTTGGCACGGTCCATCATCGCGCGATTCAGGCCGCGATCCTTGTGGAAATAGAATTGGTAAACCTGTGGCCCCGCGAACTTGCGCACATCTTCCAGACTGGTGGTTCCCAGCGAAGATACGCCGAACATCGTGTCAAACCTGCTTGCTGCCGCTGCAACCGCCCGCTCGCCCTGATGGTGGAAAAGGCGCTGCAGGGCGGTTGGCGAAAGGTAGAATGGCAAGGCCAACTTTTGACCCAGCACTGTAACCGACAGGTCAACCTCATTCGTGCCCCGCAAGACCCGGGGCAGCAAATCGACATCCTCAAAGGCCGCTGTATTGCGCCTATAGGTCGCCTCGTCATCGGCAGCGCCGTCGATATAGTTGAAGATCGGCCCGGGAAGCCTGCGCTGTGCCAGACGACGGAAGTCGTGGAAATTGTGACAATCGGTCAGACGCATCGGTATTCCCTGGATGGTGACGGCTCAGCGAGTGAAAGCTTCCTTGTTGCCGGCGTCAACGTTCAGAATATTGCCGGTGGACTTGGCCGTCAGGTCACTGGCGAAGAAGTACACCCCCTCGGCAACATCTTCGGGAAGAACCGAACGTTTCAGCATCGAACGCTGCAGGTACATTTCCTCCAGCCCCTCCTTGTCGGTGCTGTAGGTGGCCGCTCGTTGGTCAAGCCACTCGCCCGACCAGATCTTCGACCCCCTCAGTACGGCGTCGGGGTTCACGACATTGACCCTGATCCCTGCCTCGGCCCCTTCCAGTGCCAGGCAGCGGGCAAGGTGGATTTCGGCAGCCTTCGCGGTGCAGTAGGCCGCAGCGTTCGGGCTGGCCGCAAGGCCGTTCTTGGACGCGACAAAGACGACCGAGCCGCCGATGCCCTGCGTGCGAAGGACCTTGAATGCCTCGCGGCTGACAAGGAAATAGCCAGTGGACAGGATGTCCATGTTCCTGTTCCAAAGTGCCAGCGTGGTCTGTTCGATCGGTGCCGAACTGGCGATCCCGGCGTTTGACACAAGAATGTCGACCCCCCCAAATTCAAGCGCAGTGGTAGCGTAAGCCGCGATCACCTGCGCCTCGTCGGTCACATTCATCTGAACGGCGCGAACGGCATCCTTGCCGTAGACCTTGGCCATTCCGGCGGCCACAGTTTCAGCCGCGGCGCCGTCGATGTCGGCCAGCATCACGCAGGCTCCTTCGCGCAAAAGCCGGTCCGCCGTGGCCGAGCCGATGCCGCCCGCCCCGCCGGTGACCAGCGCCACCCGACCGGCAAGCGCCTTCGGCTTTGGCATCCGCTGCAGCTTTGCCTCTTCCAAAAGCCAGTATTCGATGTCGAAGGCTTCTTGTTCCGGCAGGCCCTGATATGTGCTGACCGCGCTTGCGCCGCGCATCACATTGATGGCGTTGACGTAGAACTCGCCCGAAATCCGTGCGGTGGCACGGTCCAGCGCAAAGGTGATCATGCCCACGCCCGGGACCAGATAGACCACCGCATTGGGGTCGCGCAGCGCGGGGCTGTCGGGGTGCTTGCACCGTTCGTAATAGGCCGCATAGTCGGCGCGGTAACCGGAAACCGACTGTGGCAGCGTTGCCAGCGTCGCCTCCAGATCCGGTTTCGCCGGGTCATAGGCCACGACTAGGGGGCGGATTTTGGTGCGCAGGAAATGGTCGGGGCAGGATGTGCCCATCGGGGCCAGCGTTTCCAGCATCTGCGAGCCGACGAATTCCAGCACCGCCGGGCTGTCGTCGAAATGGCCGACCTTGTGGCGCTCTTTCGAAATCAGCCCCCGGATCACCGGCATCAGCCGTGCCGCCACCGCGCGGCGTTCGTCGGCGGGCAGGGTCGGCAGCTTCGCCCCACCGAAGGCAGGCTTGCCAATGGTCTTGGCCTCCAGCCAGCCCGCTGCGGTGTTGATGATCTCCAGCGTCGTCAGATAGCAATCCTTGGCATCATCGGCCCAAGTGAATAGCCCGTGGCTTTCCAGCACCGCCCCACGCATTCCCGGATTCTCGACCGCCAGCTTTTCCAGCCACAGCCCAAGCTCGTAGCCCGGTTTCTTCCACGGCAGCCAGCCGATATCTTCCCCGAAAATCTCGGCCGTAAGGGCCTTGGAGTTCACCGAGGCCGCAATCGCGATGATGGCGTCCGAATGGACGTGATCCACATGGTTTTTGGGCACATAGGCGTGCAAAGGAGTGTCGATGCTGGCCGCGCGGGGGTTCAGGGCGAACGTGCAGTGGGGCAGGTAACCCACCATCTCGTCCTCGTGCGCCACCCCCCGGTATAGCCCTTTCAACGCCTTCAGCTTGTCCATGTACAGCGTCGAGAATCCGTCCAGCTTCATCGACCCGATGTCACCGCCCGACCCCTTGACCCACAGCACCTCGGCCATCTGGCCGGTCAACGGGTCCTTTTCCATCACCTTGGCGCTGGTGTTGCCGCCACCAAAGTTTGTGACGCGCTTGTCCGAACCCAGAAGATTCGAGCGGTAGAGGAGTTTCTCCGCCTCGGTCATGTCCGCCGCGCGGGAGTCATCCCACAGGCGTTCCAGCCGATTGCTTGCCGGTGCGGTCATGGCGATCCTCCTTCGTCCCTTGTGGCAAATGTGCCGAGTTGAGCGTGGAAGTCAATCACAAACGATCATATTCGATCATGCTGCACCGCAGAATGTCTTGTGATGATTGAAAATGATTGACACTGAGCGAATCCGATGAAAACCTGCGCAGGCAGGGAGGACGTGATGCACGAAAGCGAGCGGCACAGGATCATTCTGTCGGCAACCGAGGGGCGACCTGTCGTCACCGTGGCCGATCTGGTCACGCTGACCGGGGCAAGCGAGGCGACGATTCGCCGCGATATCGCCGCGCTCCACGTCCAGAAGCACTTGCGCCGGGTCAGGGGCGGGGCGGAATCGATCACGCCCGCCCAGTTCGTCGGTATCAATGCCAGACCGTTCAGCGTGAACGAATCGATCCGCCTTGCCGAAAAGCGCGCCATCGCCCGGGAAGCGGTCGCCTTGATCGCGGATGGTGAGGCGATCATCATCAACGGCGGCACCACGACGTTTCAGATGGTCCACCTGCTGTCGACCAAGCGCGCGCAGGTCTTCACCAACAGCTTTCCCATCGCGGAACACCTGCTGAAGCATTCCAAGAACACGGTCCTCTTGCCCGCTGGCGCGATCTACCGCGAGCAGAACATCATCCTATCGCCCTTTGACGAAGACGGCAGCCGCCACTTTTATGCACGCCGCATGTTCATGGGTTGCCGGGGCCTTGGGCCGCTTGGTCTGATGGAGGGTGACCCGCTCTTGGTGCAGGCCGAGCAGAAGCTGATCGGGCAGGCCGAAGAACTGGTCGTTCTGGCTGACAGCACCAAGTTCGCAGCACGATCCAGCCTGCTTTTGTGCGCGCTGAAGCGCATTCACACCGTCATTACTGACGAAGGCATCACCGACCGCGACGCCGCCATGCTGGAGGCGGCCGAGGTCCGATTGATCGTGGCGCGTATCGGCGCCGCGGAACGGATGGAAAGTCGCCAAAGCGAAGGCTGAGGCGGAAACAAGGCTCATAAGGGAGGACACCATGGGCATTCTGAAGAAGGCACTGGCCACGGCAGCGGTTGCGACCGCACTGATGGTAAACGCGGCGGCGGCGGAAAACGTCAAGATCGCCATCGTCGTCAAGGCGTTGGGGATCGGCTTTTTCGAAGCCGCCGCCAAGGGCGCAGAAGAGGCGGCAGCGGAATTGGGCGATGTGGAAATCATCTACACCGGCCCGACCGACACCACCGCCGAAGGTCAGATCGAGGTGGTCAACAGCCTGATCGCGCAAGGCGTCAACGCCATCGCGATTTCGGCCAACGACAAGGACGCGCTGGTGCCGACCCTGCAAAAGGCGATGGAACGCGGGATCACCGTCATCTCCTGGGACTCGGGCGTGGCACCGGAAGGCCGCCAGATGCACCTGAACCCGTCGTCGAACGCGCTGATCGGCAACACGATCATCAAGCTGGCCGCCGACAACATGCCGGACGGCGGTGAAGTTGCGATCCTGTCGGCCTCGGCCACCGCAACGAACCAGAACATCTGGATCGAGGAAGCCAAGAAAGTGCTGCCGAACTATCCGGGCATCACCCTGGTTGACGTGGTCTATGGCGACGATCTGGCCGACAAGTCCTATCGCGAAGCACAGGGGCTTATCGCCAAGTATCCGAACCTGAAGGCAATTATTGCGCCGACGACCGTGGGTATTCTTGCCGCGTCGCAAGCTGTGGCGGATGCAGGCCTTATCGGCAAGGTCAACGTGACCGGTCTGGGGCTGCCTTCGGAAATGGCAGGGGCCGTGGAATCCGGTGCAACCGTATCGTTCGCGATCTGGAACCCGATTGACCTTGGCTATGCCGCAACCATGATCAGCTACAACCTGATCAAGGGCAACGCCACCGCCGCGCCGGATGCTGAAATCAGCATGGGCCGCATGGGCTCGGTCAAGCTGGACGCCATGAACGAAGGCGCCATGTCCGACCCGTTCACCTATGACGCGTCGAACATCGCCGACTTCAAGTCGATCTTCTGATCAACTTCCCCGGGCGGATGCTCCCCCGCCCGGGGACCCCTCCATGTGAGACGCGAATGAAACCCGTCCTCTGCCTGCGCGGCATTTCCAAGTCATTCCCGGGCGTAAAAGCCCTGTCGGGGGTAGACCTGGACCTTTACCCTGGCGAGGTCACCGCTCTGATCGGTGAGAACGGGGCCGGAAAATCAACCATAGTCAAGGTCTTGACCGGCATCTACCAGCCCGACGAGGGCACGATCGAATTCGACGGACAACCTGTCCGCTTCCCCTCGGCTGATGCGGCCGCCAAGGCTGGCGTGACTGCGATCCACCAGGAAACCGTGTTGTTCGATGACCTGTCAGTGGCCGAGAACATCTGGCTGGGTCATGCGCCCCGCACCCGCTGGGGCCTGATCGACCGCATGGAAATGCGGAAGGCGGCGGCCCGTCTGCTTGAAAGCATCGGCGCGACCTTGAACCCTGATGCCCGACTTGGCGACCTTGGCATCGCCTCGCGACACATGGTTGCCATCGCGCGGGCCTTGTCGATCGAAGCCCGGGTCGTGGTTCTGGACGAACCCACCGCTGCCCTGTCGCACCAGGAAATCCACGAGCTTTACGAGCTGGTCGAAAAGCTGAAGGCGCAGGGCAAGGCGATCCTGTTCATCAGCCACAAATTTGATGAGATATTCCGTATCGCTGATCGTTACACCGTCTTTCGCGACGGGCAGTTCGTTGGTTCCGGAAAGATGACCGATGTAACCGAAGGCCAGCTGGTGCAAATGATGGTCGGGCGATCCGTCGATCAGATCTTTCCGGCCCGCACCCGCCAGACAGGCGAGCCGGTGCTGACCGTTGCGGGCTACAGCCACCCGACCGAATTCGCCGACATCGGATTTACCCTGCACCGGGGCGAGATTCTTGGATTTTACGGCCTCGTCGGTGCGGGCCGGTCCGAAGTGATGCAAGCCTTGTTCGGCATCACCAAACCGTCGAAAGGCGCGGTAAGGATCGAAGGCCAGATCCGTGTGATCCGCTCGACCACCGAGGCGGTGGCCGCGGGGATCGTCTATGTCCCAGAGGATCGCGGACGACAGGGTACGGTCAAGGGGTTGCCGATCTTTCAGAACGTCACGCTTCCGTCGCTTGGTGCGGTCAGCCGTGGCGGTTTCTTGCGGATGTCCGAGGAATTCGCTTTGGCCCGCAGCTATACCCAGCGGCTTGACCTGCGCGCCGCCGCTTTGGATCAGGATGTGGGGCTGCTTTCGGGCGGCAACCAGCAAAAGGTGGTCATCGCCAAATGGCTGGCCACCAAACCCCGCGTCATCATTCTGGATGAACCGACCAAGGGCATCGACATCGGCTCAAAGGCCGCCGTGCATGCCTTCATGGCCGAGCTTGCGGCCCAGGGTCTGGCCGTCATCATGGTCTCATCAGAAATCCCCGAGGTGCTTGGCATGTCAGACCGCGTCATCGTGATGCGCGAGGGCCGGATCGTGGACGAGGTCGAAGGGGACAGGATGACGCCCGAAACGCTCGTGCGTGCGGCTGCCGGACTGGCAGCAGCGGCATGAACATCTTCAAGCACCGCGAAGCCTTGCTGGCGTTGGCAATCCTTGCCAGTCTTGGCCTGATCGCCAGCCGGTTCCCTGCCTTCATTCAACCTGCCAGCCTTGCCAACGTCATCAACGACTCAGCGCCGTTGATGATCCTTGGCATCGGACAGGTGATTGTAATCCTGACCAAGTGCATTGACCTTTCGGTTGCCGCCAACCTTGCGCTGACCGGCATGATCGCCGCGCTGATGAACGGTGCCGGGGTGCCCTTGCCCCTGATCCTTGCGGCCGTTGTCGTGATCGGTGCTGCCTTGGGCGCAGTGAACGGCGTCCTGGTCTGGAAGGTCGGCATTCCGTCAATCGTCGTCACTCTGGGCACGATGACCATCTACCGGGGCATCATCTTTTTGTTGACCGACGGCAAGTGGGTCAACGCGCACGAGATGACCGACGGGTTCAAGGCGCTCCCCCGCCTTGCCATCCTTGGCCTGCCGGTGATGAGTTGGGTCGCTGTCGTCCTTATCGCGGTCTTTGCGCTGGTCCTTACACGCACAGCCCTTGGCCGCGCCTTCTATGCCGTCGGCGGAAACCCTCATGCCGCCGTCTATGCCGGGCTGAATGTCGGGCGCACCCAGTTCTGGGCCTTCGTCATCTCGGGTGCGCTTGCGGGGGTGACGGGCTATCTGTGGGTCGCCCGATATGCGGTCGCCTATGTCGACATCGCCGGCGGTTTCGAGCTGGATGTGGTTGCCGCCTGCGTGATCGGCGGCATCGCCATCGCAGGTGGTGCAGGAACGATCTGGGGCGCGGTTCTGGGCGCGCTGTTTCTGGGCGTGATCAAAAACGCGCTTCCGGTTGTCGACATCTCTCCGTTCTGGCAGATGGCGATTTCGGGCAGCGCCATCATTCTGGCGGTGGCGTTCAATACTGCCAAGTCCCGCCCAAAGGGCCGCCTGATCCTGCGTGAGGCCACGGAATGACCCTGAACAACTCCACCGGGGACGTCACCGGGCGCATCATTCCCGACCGTATGCGATCCTCTTTCGCCAGAGTACTGCGCAGTTGGGAGACGATCCTGATCGTCGTCGCGATCCTGATCTTTGTGACCAACAGCTTTCTCTCGCCATATTTTCTGAACGCATGGAACCTTTCTGACGCGACCTTCAACTTCACCGAAAAGGCGCTGATTGCCTTTGCGATGGCCATGCTGATCATTGCGGGCGAGATTGACCTTTCGGTCGCATCGATCATCGCGCTGGCCTCGACTGCGATGGGTCTTGCAATGACCGCCGGGGCCGGGGTTCCGGTGATCGTCTTGACCGGAATCGTCACGGGCCTTGTGTGTGGCGTTGTAAATGGCGCGCTGGTCGCCGGACTGGGCCTGCCTTCCATCGTCGTCACGATCGGCACCATGAGCCTTTTCCGCGGGTTGGCCTTCATCATACTTGGCGATCAGGCTTTCAACGGTTACCCCAAGGACCTTGCCTTCTTCGGGCAGGGCTATGTCTGGTGGGTCATCAGTTTTGAGCTGGTCCTGTTCGCAATCTGTGCGGTCATCTATTGGGCACTGTTGCACCGCACGACTTTCGGCCGCGCGGTCTATGCCATCGGCAACAACGCCACGGCCGCTCAGTTTTCCGGAATCCGGGTGGACCGCGTTCGCTTTTTGCTTTTTCTGCTTACCGGGTTGATGAGCGGCATAGCCGCAGTGTGCCTGACTTCGCGGCTAGGGTCCACGCGTCCCAGCATCGCGACTGGGTGGGAGCTGGAAATCGTGACGATGGTTGTCCTTGGTGGCGTGTCAATCCTTGGCGGGTCTGGCAGCATACCAGGTGTCGTGCTGGCTGCTGTCATCATGGGGCTGGTCACCTTCGGCTTCGGTCTACTGAACGTGCCGGGGATCGTGATGAGCATCTTCCTTGGCTTGCTATTGATTACCGTTATCGCCTTGCCCCGGCTTCTGCAGAGGAAATGATGGAGAAGTTTGCCTTTCGGATGCGGTTGAACGCAGGAATGGAGGCTGAATACCGCCGCCGCCATGATGCGATCTGGCCGGAACTTGTGGGACTCTTGCGCGAGGCAGGGGTCAGCGACTACTCGATCCACCTCGACCAGGAGACGAATATCCTGTTTGGCGTTCTGTGGCGGCGTGACGACCATGGCATGGCAGCACTTTCCGGGCATCCGGTGATGCAGCGCTGGTGGGCGCACATGGCCGACATCATGGAAACAAGGCCTGACAACGAACCCGTGGCGGTCCCGCTGGTTACCGTGTTCCATATGCCATGAAGACCGTCGCCGTCATCGACATCGGCAAAACCAACGTCAAGGTCGCGCTGGTTGACCTGCTTACCAGCACCGAAACGGCGGTAGAAACGTCGCCCAACACTGTTCTTCCCGGCCCGCCGTGGCCTCACTTCGACACCGATGCGCAGTGGACATTCATCCGCGACGCACTTCGCAGGCTGGGCCGCACGACGCGCATTGATGCCATCACCACCACCACGCACGGCGCCTGCGCCGCGTTGCTTGACGCCGCAGGTGGGCTGGCAGCGCCGGTGATGGATTATGAATTCAGCGGACCTGACGACATGCGCGCCGCCTATGACGCGATCCGCCCGGCCTTTGAGGAAACCGGAAGCCCCGGCCTGCCCGGCGGTCTTAATCTGGGCGCGCAGTTGCATTACATGCTGATGCGCGACCAGGGTCTGCTGGAGCGGACCGCGAATGTTGTAATGTGGCCCCAATACTGGGGCTATCGTCTGACCGGGCGGTTTGCGTCTGATGTCTGCTCCCTTGGCTGTCACACCGACCTGTGGAACCCGCATGCCTCAAGCTGGTCCTCCTTGGCTGACAAGCTTGGCCTTGTTGGAAAGCTGGCCCCGCCGCGCCGCCCGGGCGAGGTGCTTGGAACGCTGATACCAGAGCTTCAGGACGATCTGGGGCTGGGTCCGGTGCCGGTTCTTGTGGGGATACATGACTCCAACGCCTCGCTTGTGCCGCATCTTCTGTCGCGAAGCGCACCTTTTTCAGTCGTCTCGACCGGGACATGGGTGATCGCCTTGGCTGTTGGTGCGACAGATATGTCGTTGGATCCTTTGCGCGATGCGTTGATCAACGTCAGCGCGCTGGGGCAACCGGTTCCCTCGGCGCGTTTCATGGGTGGGCGCGAGCATGATCTGGTTCGGGCAGGTGTTGCCGCCAAGGCAAACGCGGCAGATGCAAATCGGGTGCTAGCTCGCGGCGTGATGCTGCTGCCTGCGGTGGTGCAGGGATCGGGGCCTTTTCCCCGGCAGCAAATGGAATGGACCGAAGACCCCTGCAGCGCAGGCGAACGTGTGGTGGCATTGGGCTGGTATCTGGCCCTCATGACCACAGAATGCCTGTCGATGATCGGTGCGCGGGGGCCCATCCTTGTGGAAGGCCCGTTCGCGCGGAATCCATGGTTTGTGCAGATGTTGGCCACCGCCACGGGGCGAACTGTTCTTGCCGCCGAAGGCCGGACCGGAACCGCCCCGGGCGCGGCCATGCTTGCGGGAGACGTTGTTACGGTCAGATCGGATGCAGCTGTAAGCCCGATCGAAGGACTAAAGGGCTATGCGTCCCGCTGGCAAGACCTTTGCTTCCGACGTTAAGTCCGCAAGGTGGCGGCAACATTTGACCCGACAGTCCGGCCAATAGCCTTGATCAGACGGAACTCTGATCATGTACCGGGAAGAAGCTCAAGTTTTCAGTTTCCGCAGCGACGCTTCTTCCACCAGACACTCGTCTACGTCACATATCAGCCCGTCACCCATGGCATACAGCATCCGTTGCCTGCGGCCCCAGACGCCTGCGTAGACCCCGCCCGGCGGGCCCGCGCGATAGATGGTTCGGTCCGTCATCCGCACGGCAATGCCCGCCTCGATCAGGAGGCTGCCAAAAAGCCTTGTGCCATCAAGAAGGCGGTCCAGCAGGCCTTCGGGCAGGGCGGGTTTGTTGATCACCAGCGTCGCCTGCAACAGGGGTTCACCAGTCGCCGTCTGGTAGAGGGTTGACCACCGTGTGACGATGTCCCCGTCATCTTCGATTGCCGTCTGGACAGCATGCACCGCGCCGAAATGACGCATCAACTCGCGCGTCATCAGATCATCGTGCATCAAAAGCGCATGGCTGACCGGAAAGTCCCGCTTGAGAATGGCAAGATCAGCATTCGGCACGATCGGTTTTCCTGTCTTTGGCAAGCTGGTCGGTAGTGCGGTGTAGGGTGTTGACCGGATTGCTGCATGGGTAATAGCAAGCCATAAGGCGAAGCAAGCCCTGACGCGGGAACTGACTGCGTTTCGTCAGGGCAGGTGGGATCGTCAGAGGGTAATGCGAAATATGGGTTTGAACATCATCGGCGCGGGTTTCGGGCGAACGGGCACACAATCGCTTAAACAAGCCATCGAGATCCTTGGTTTTGGCCCCTGCCATCACATGTACGAAGTGCGCAATTCTCTGCGGCAGATCAAGATATGGCAGGCCATTGCTGCAGGGGGCTCTGCCGACTGGGACACTGTGTTTGATGGCTTTTCGGCCCAGGTTGACTGGCCCGCAGCAGCATACTGGCGCGAATTGGCGGCACATTTTCCGCAGGCAAAGGTTATCCTGTCGGTGCGCGACCCTGTCGCGTGGCATGAAAGCATGTTGCAGACCATTGTGCCCTCGTCGACCATCGGTGCCGAGCAGGACCCTGACGCCAACGGCCGTGCCGGTTCCGAGATCATCCGCAAGGTGGCGCTGGAGGGGATTTTTGATGGCCGCATAACCGACCGCGCCTTTGCCTTGGAACGCTTTGCCCGTCACCGCCAGGATGTGGTCGAAACGATCCCTCCCGATCGGCTTTTGGTGTTCGACGTGCGTGAAGGCTGGGGGCCACTTTGTCGTTTCCTGAACCGGCCGGTGCCCGAAACGCCGTTTCCCAGCAGCAACAGTGTTTCCGAGTTCCGGGCGCGCAAGTCATACCTTGCCCCTTAGTCCGTGGTTCTCGTTCCATCTGCATGGCGATGGACCTGCGCTTGTGGCTGGTTTATTAGATCGGCGTAAGCTTGGTGTTCGGCAAGACTGCACCACTGCATCGAATGATGGGGATACCTTGTGCAACCAGAACATTTCAAGGCAATCGTCGTAGGGGCGGGCCCCGGTGGTATCGTCGCGTTGAAGGAACTTTCTGAAGCGGGCGTCGGCCCAATCGTTTGCCTTGATCGCGGCGATGGGGTCGGGGGCCTGTTCCGCGGTGGATATGACGGACTGTTCCTGACGTCTTCTGCCGCCTTCAGCATGTTTTCGGACTTTCCGCCGCCAGATGGCCGCCACAGCGCGTTCTGGACCAAGGCCGAGGTTCAGGACTACTGGACCGGCTATGCCAACCGGTTCGGGCTCCCCGCGCTGATCCGTTTTGGGGTCACCGTCGGGGCCGCAGAACAGCGGCCCGAAGGGGGGTGGCGGCTTGACTGCGGCGACAAGGTCCTGACCTGTGATCATCTGGTCGTGGCAACAGGCAACAACGTCTATCCGCAGGTCCCGGACTGGGCGGCCGCTGCGGATAAGGTAGAGGTGCGGCATTCGGGCGAATATCGTGACGCCGCGCCATTTCGCGGCCGATCTGTCGTGGTCGTCGGCGGCGGCGAGTCGGCATCAGACATGACGCTCGAAATTGCACAGGTCGCGGCGCGCACCTGGGTCAGCCTGCGTCGGGGGCCAGGTTGGGTCGTGCCGCGGATGCGTGGCGAACTGGCCGCCGACATTTCGACTCACCGGGGCTTCTGGTCGCTGCCCTATAAATGCGGCGCGCGCGTCAGTGCCGGGTTGATTGCCGCCGATGCGCGGCGCGGCAGGCAGTCGCCGGTGCTGGCCGAAGTGGCCAAACTTAACGCCAAGGTCGCGTCGCCCTTCGGTATCCGTGGCATTTTCGGCACGAAAAGCCTTGGCCTACCGACTGCGATTGCCGAACATGGCACCCAGGTTGTGGGTGACGTGACCGAGGTCGTTGACGGTGGCCGCACCCTTCTTACGTCGGATGGTCACCGCATCGAAGGGGTGGATGCCATCCTTCTGGCCACCGGCTTTCGCAGCAATGCGCCGTTCCTGCCCGAACCCATGCGCGCCATTGACCCGCGCCGCATGTACAAGAACATGTTCCGTCCCGAGTTGGGCGCATCTCTGGTGATGATCGGCTTTGCTCGGCCCACGTTCGGCAGTCAGTTTCCGGTGATGGAGCTTCAGGCGCGGCTGGCGGCACGCGTGATAAACGGTGCGCAGGTGCTGCCGACGGCGGCCCGGATGGCCGAAATTGCGGCAAAGGACTCTGCCGACCTGACCCAGCAGTTTGGTCCGACAGGCGACCGGGTGCGCGGCCTGGTCGATTATCCGCTTTACATGGACGCGATGGCCCGCCTTATCGGGTGCCGTCCGCGTTTGTGGCAGATGGCTTTGACCGACCCGCGCCTGTGGCTGCATGTCGTCTATGGGCCGATGCAGGCCACGCAGTATCGCCTGCACGGTCCTGGTGCCAAACCAGTCGAGGCACGTCGCATCCTGATGGAAATGCCGGTCAGCCCGTTCAATCACATCGTCAAGGCCGGTCTGCGCGAAACCCTGCGCGACATCCTGCGCCTGGGCCCCGTGTGGCGCAGATTGGGGCAGCGGGAGTGAACCGCCCAGTTGGTCAGGCTTCAGGTCCTTCCGACAGGCTTGTCCCCGCATAATCCCGCGCCAAGGCGCGCTGCAGGTCGTCGCTTTCCAGAAGCTGGTCATAATCGCATTGCCGAAGGCGCGCATCGATTGACGGCTCGCCCGGAAAGACATGCAGCAGCCGGGTCAGTCGCCATGAAAGGTTCGACGCGGCCCAGACCCGACGCAGGGCATCGCCGGAATAGCTGTCCAGAAGATCGCTGCGGCCTTCGACATATCGCGCAATCAGCGCACGCGACAACAGCCGGATGTCCGAGATCGCCAGGTTAAGGCCTTTTGCCCCGGTCGGCGGCACGACATGTGCTGCATCGCCCGCCAGAAACAGACGCCCCCAGCGCATCGGCTCGATCACGCGCGACCGCAGCGGAGCCAGCGATTTTTCGATCGACGGGCCGGTGACGACCTCGGCTGCGATATCGGCCGGCGCACGGTGCAGGAAGGTCTTCCAGAACCGGTCGTCCGGCCAGGCCTCGACCCCTTGATCAAGCGGGGTCTGAACGTAATAGCGGCTAAGGTTCGGGCCGCGCTGGGCTGCCAGGGCAAAGCCCTCGG